>JAYVUJ010000219.1:0-20372 GCA_043788035.1 Ferruginibacter sp.
CCAGCCATTGCGTAAGCAGGTCATGGGCACAAAAGCTTTATTAATACATAATATCCGTCCCATACTTTTATAGTTATTCGTAATAGTAAAACAGTATACCATTGTACCAATTTAATTTAATTACCCTTGCTGGCAGGCAAAAAAAGGCAGGCAAAAAAAACAAAAATGTATTGCTTATGTGCTTTCTCTTTTGGTTTATACTCTCGCCTTACCGGCATTTATTATTCCATATTAAGCCTGTAGTAAAGTAAAAGGGAACTCCCCTTTTTTCTATCAATTTTTATTACTATTCTTCTTAATTTGTATGAATTATCCGGCAATAAATATTTATTCCATAAAAACGTAACGAAAAGCAGCGGGCATTTTAAATAGCAATAATTGTAGATGATGTTTAGCTAAGGGGAGGTTTTGCCACACATTGCAATGTATAAATACCTTACTGATTATGGCTGTTATTTTGCAACTGGTATTATAAGATTTTATAGCCAATGGGCACTACATTTATAGGATTCATGAAACTTGATGAAGAGCTACAACTGAGCTTGTTTTTATGTGGCATACCCATAAGGAATTTTTCAAAAGATAGATTAACTGATGTTTGTAAGCAAGTGTATAATTTTTACGTTGTTTTTATAACGGATAGCAGTAACTATTTTGCGGTGAAAAACCACCGCAATACCAATTTACTCAACCATTCTTTAGGCAGAGGCCCGCCATTTATATTGTTGAAGCCCTAACAACAAATACTGCCTGAAAATGAATAGATAAAAAATTATAAAATCACAATAGCCTAGCTTAGGTTTTTTAAATAAATAGAACAGTAATGAAAATAGCTACCTACAATTTAAATGGCGTAAATGGTCGCCTGCCTGTACTACTACGCTGGCTTAAAGAAACCAGCCCCGATGTTGTTTGCCTGCAGGAATTAAAGGCACCGCAAGAAAAGTTTCCGGAAGGAGCCTTGCTTGATGCTGGCTATACCGCCGTTTGGAACGGGCAAAAAAGCTGGAACGGCGTTGCCATATTAGCACGCAATGCAGCAATAAAAGAAGTTCGGAGGGAACTGCCTGGCGATGCCGAAGACAGCCATAGCCGCTACATAGAAGCAATAGTGAACGATATACTTATTTGTTGCCTGTACCTGCCGAACGGAAACCCGGCGCCGGGACCAAAACTGGAATATAAACTAGCGTGGCTTAGCCGCCTTGATACACACGCAAAAAAATTACTGGCGCAAGATATACCAGTGGTACTAGCAGGCGACTTTAATGTAATACCTACAGAGCTTGATGTCTATAAGCCTGAACGGTGGATAGATGATGCGCTGTTTAGGCCAGAGGTTAGGGAAGGATTTAAAAAGTTAGTTGCGCAGGGATGGACCGATGCATTGAGGAAGATGCACCCCGATGAAGTTATCTATACGTTTTGGGATTATTTTCGTAACGCCTATGGCCGCAATGCAGGCTTGCGGATAGATCATTTTTTGCTTAGCCCACAGCTTGATAGCCGGCTTGTAGCAGCGGAAGTTGACCACCATGTTCGCGGATGGGAAAAATCGAGCGACCATACCCCCGTTTGGATTGAGTTGGCTGATAATTAACCGACACTTTATTTATTTTCCCATAAAGCATTTAATTTTTTACTGATTATACCCTTACTCTTTATTCTTCTTTTTTTAATAAAGTGTATTGCTTAAATTTACTAATAAATTGATATAAATTCGTAACATTTCGACCGTGGCAAATGTTACCGTGACAAAGCGTAAGTTGGAGATGCTGTACCAATTCACCTTCAACTTTAAAAAATACTTATCATCCCTAAATTTAAATAACTATGGTTTCATTAGATGTTAATCAAAAAATGTATCAGGTAGATGCCGACCCGAACATGCCGTTGTTATGGGTAATAAGAGATATTATTGGGCTTACTGGAACAAAGTATGGTTGTGGCGTGGCTCAATGTGGCGCTTGCGTTGTACATTTAAATGGAGAAGCAGTACGTTCATGCGTTACAAAAGTAAGCCGTGCGGCAGGGCAAAAAATTGTTACCATTGAGGGCTTATCCGAAAATAATGACCATCCGTTACAACAAGCGTGGCAGCAAATTGATGTGCCTCAATGTGGCTATTGCCATTCAGGTCAGTTAATGTCGGCAGCCGTGCTGCTCAGGGAAAACCCAAACCCCGGCGACCAGGATATTGACGATGCGATGGAGGGTAATCTTTGCCGCTGCGGTACTTATCTGCGGGTACGCAAAGCAATTCACCTTGCTGCGGAAATACAAGCTAAAAATAAATAGCAGATATTACCAGCAAACGGGTTGTAATGTTTATTGATACTGGGCTTTTTACTATTTCAATACCACTACAGCAACATACAAACCGCTATCAGCCTATATAAATTTGATATTGTTAAAAACTTTTCACCATATGCAAAAGCATTTACCAGGTAAAGCACCTTACTTTCTGCCAGTAAAAACACTTACTACCCTTTTCATTATTCTTGCGGCAGCAACAATAGTTACTGCAAGTTTTAAAAATAAAGATGCCACTATAAATGGAAACATAAACCTTGGCGATGAAAAATCCAGTAAGGATAGCATTGAATCGGTTAAAGCTTTTATGCAAGTGTATAAAGTGCTCAAGAGTCCACGCTGTATGAACTGCCATCCGGCGGGCAACGTGCCGCTTCAGGGCGATGATAGCCACTTGCATGCAATGGTCCCAAAAAGAGGTAAAGATGGAAAAGGCCTGTATGCAATGAAGTGCTCCAACTGCCATCAGCCAGAAAACACAACTGGCTTGCATACCCCACCAGGCAATCCAAAATGGCAACTCCCCTCTGCAGAAATGAAAATGGTATTTGAAGGTAAAACAGCCCACCAGCTTGCCATACAGGTTATGGATTACAACAAGAATGGTCATAAAAATAAACAACAGTTATTGGAACATGCCAGGGATACTTTGGTTAAGGCAGGATGGAATATGGGCGGAGGGCGCAAGGAACCTCCTTTAAGTTATAGCACTTTTGTTACTGCATGGGATACCTGGATCAACAAGGGCGGCTACGCCCCAAAGAGTTGATGGCCAACTATATAAACTGGATAAACCAGTATATACTTTACTACATTTTATTAGCATAAAATAATTTAAATTATGTCAACACCTTCAAATATTAAATCAATTAACCGCAGGAACTTCCTCAAGTTGTCCAGCTTTACGGGTGCGGCACTTAGCATCGGATTTTATTTTCCTGCACTTGCCAAACAAGCCAGTGTTATAAACCTGGGAGATGTAAATGAAGATATTGAAATGAATGCCTGGATGCTTATAAATACCAATGGAAAAGTAACCATATTTAGCCACCGTTCCGAAATGGGGCAAGGCGCGTATCAGGCAATACCACAAATGGTTGCCGAAGAACTGGAAGTAAATTTAGATGAGGTAAACATTGTTTTTGCCCAAGGCGATAATAAAAAATATGGCAGCCAGGTAACAGGAGGCAGCTCAACAGTACGAGGCTCTTATAAAAATTTATTGAACCTCGGCGCTACTGCACGTGAAATGCTAATAGCAGCAGCAGCCCTTAAATGGAAAGTGCCACATTTGGAATGTTATGCTGAAGGTGGCCATGTTTTCCATAAGCCTACCAGCAAAAAGTTTCATTACGGAGAGCTCGTTGTGGAGGCGTCAAAACTGCCAACGCCTAAAAATGTGCAACTTAAAAGCCGTGCAGAATATAAATTAATTGGCAAGCCACTTCGCCGGCAGGATACAAAATTAAAAACCAATGGCGCTGCTATATTTGGGCTTGATAAAAAAATACCAGGCATGTTATATGCGGCTGTTGAACGCAACCCCCGCCTGCGTGGCGTAGTAAAAAGCTTTGATGATTCGGCGGCAAGAAAAATACCCGGCGTAAAAAATGTGTTTAAAATACGCATGAAAGTTTACAGTACTTACAGGGAAGGCGTTGCCGTTGTGGCAGACAGTACCTGGGCAGCTTTACAAGGTAAGAAAGCATTAATGATCGAGTGGGACGATAGTGGGTTTGAACACCTTGATTCGGCAGAAATTTTTAAACGCCAGCAGGAAGCTTTGCAAATGAAGGAAGGCCTTTCTTATAAAAAACAAGGAAACGCCGACAGCATTATACAGCAAGCCAAAAATAAAATTGATGTGGTATACCAAACCCCTTATCAGGCGCATAGTGCAATGGAACCGTTGAATTGCATCGCTCATTTTCAAAAAGATAAACTGGAAATATGGGGGCCCATACAAGGTCCGGATTGGGTGCAGGAATTTATGAGCACTGAGATGGGCATAGCTAAAGAAAATGTTATTGTGAATGTTACTTTTTTGGGCGGTGGCTTTGGTAGAAAAGCGTTCCTGGATTATCCTTATGAAGCCGCCATGATCTCCAAAGAAACGGGTACGCCGGTACAGGTAGTTTGGACGAGGGAAGATGATACGAGCCAGGGGCCACATCGCCCCGGCATGAGCTACCGCTGTGAAGGTGTTATTGCCAATGGAGAAATAAGTGCCTTTAAAGTAAAGCTCGCAGGTCAAAATATGGATCAATGGGGAGGTGGGGCGAAGGACAAGCCAAACGATAGTTCGTCTGAAGGGTTTTTAAAGCCTTATTACGAAAGCATAAAAAACTTAAGCATACAGGATGTTCCTTTTGAAACGCCTATCCCAATTATGTGGTGGCGGTCTGTATATGCCTCTACCAATGGCTTTGCTTATGAAAGTTTTATGGATGAACTAGCGATTGAAGCTGGAAAAGACCCGCTTCAATTCAGGAGGCAATACTTAAAAGATGAAAGGTGCCAGCGACTGATCGATAAGATGGAAGAAGTATCCGGCTGGAAGGGGCGGAAGAAAAATGAAGGCTTCGGCGTTGCCATTACAGAATGTTTTGAAACTACGGTTGGACAGGTGGTAAAAGTATCTAAAAACAAAGAAGGAAAATTAAAAATAGACCAGGTATGGGCCGTAATGGATTGCGGCTGGTATGTAAACCCGGATACTGTTAGGGCGCAGGTAGAAGGCTCAATAGTAATGGCGTTAGGTGCAGCAACACTGCATGAAATTACTTATAAAGATGGCATGGCGGAGCAAAAGAATTTTTACGAATATAAAATGCCGAGGATAACTGACATACCGCCGATAGAAGTTTATATCATAGAGAATAACGCCGAAGCTGGTGGCGTTGGAGAACCAGGCTTGCCTCCTTTTGCGCCCGCGCTTACCAATGCTATTTTCGATTTAACTGGCAAGCGGATAAGAAAATTACCCTTTGATATGGAAACGATTTAAATTCTATTTTAAAAACTTATACTACCTTTTTTATTAGATGAACGACATTTGTTTATTCATCTAATAAAAATATTTTGCCTATAGTATGCTGCGTGCCCCCAATTATTATCAGTAATATAATCACCAGGATAATGGATGGATGCACTCTTGCAGCTATATTACTTTCGTTATTTTTATTGGATTTTTAAACTACTATTTTAGTATCAATTTTTATCACTCATCAGTCCTGAAGGGTGATGCCGGCAAGCCTTCTTTATTAAATAAATTAGGGTTTACCGGGTTATCTGACCAGGCATACCGTACATATTTCGGCCCCACTATATCATTGCTCCAAGCCACAATTTTATCTCCCACAATTTTTGCAGATGCCCATACAAATTTTTTATCTGCACCAGCAATGGCAAACTCAGCTGGAGCTTCCCCATCATTTGTTACTAAGCCCTTTCCAATATTATTGAAGCTTATAATAATTTTATTTTGCTCTATAATTGCTGCTTTAAAAAGTGGCCCTGAATAAATGCTATCTTCTTTATACGCCAGTTTACAAGCCGCAATAGCCAGCCTTTCCCCCACATCTTTTTTATCATCCGGATGTATATCGTTCCACTCACCAAGGTCAATAGCCACTACCATAGCTGTATTAGCAACGGCTAAAGTTTTAAGCTGCGATTCTCTTAGCAAGGCCCAGTCGCTTTCCGAAGGCAAATAATTGTAGTCCATAAACCCCGGTAGCTGCACATATAAAAATGGAAAGTCGCTTATCCCCCATTTTATACGCCAATCATTTATTAATGCAGGCAGCAATTTTGCATATTGTTTTGCCCCACTTGTATTGCTCTCGCCCTGGTACCAGCAAAAGCCCTTTACGGCATAATTAATAAACGGTGCTACCATTGCATTATACAAAGCGGCAGGCTGGTTTTGGGTATTGATGCCGCCTGCAAACGCTTCTCCGGAAACGGGCTTAAATACGATACCAACTTTATACTGCCAGTCTCCCTTAAGGTCAACGGTATCGTTACCAGCAAAAATGCAATATGGCTTGCCTGGCACAAACCCGCCTCTGCCGGTAAAGTTGGTTACACGGATTACAAAAATATTTTTGCCCGCTTTTAAAATACCCTTAGCTACAGCATACCTGCGTTGCGGATATAAGTACCCTGTGTTGCCTACTTGTTGACCATTAATATAGAGTTCATCAGCATCAACTATCCGCCCTAAAAAAACCCTGGCAGGCTTGCCGCCCATCGCTGCCGGGATATCTATTTCCCTTCTGTACCAAACCACCCCATTTAAATTTTTAATACCCTGGTCTGCCCAATAACCCGGAATATTTATGGTGTGCCAGCCCTTTGGCACATAGGCAATATCAAACCATTTTATGGCTTCTTTATTACCAGCGCCTGCAAGTGGTTGTGGCTGGTTTGCGTTTTCGGGCACCCTTCTGGCAAGGCTATTTATGTAACCCGTATCCTTATTTTTTTCCATAGTATTCAGCAACGCTGGAAAGCCTTGCAGCCCTTGCCCGCTTATCCATGCTTCTATCGGCGTGCCGCCCACGCTGGCGTTGATAATGCCAATCGGTACTTTATATTTTTCAAACAATTTTTTGGCGAAGAAATAGGCTACCGCAGAAAAAGACCTTACCCCTTTACCAGCCGCCGCCGATACCCAATGCCCTGATGGGATATCATTTTGCGGGCCCTGTAAGCCTGTAAGCGTGGGTACTAAAAACTGCCGTACCTGCGGGTAGTTTGCCTGTTCAATATCTGTAGCATAAGTTACATCGTGAATGTTTAGCTGATGCATCATATTGCTTTGCCCGCTGCAAAACCATACATCGCCAAAGAGTATATCGTGAAGGGTAATTGTATTGCTGGCAATAATTTCTATGTTATAAGGGCCACCAGCTTTCGTGGGCAGTAAATATACCATCCAATTACCACTGGCGCCAGCTTTTGTTCTATACAACCTGCTATTAAAGCGAATATTTACTTTTTCGTTTGGAGCTGCCCAACCCCAAAATTTAATTTTTGTATCCCGTTGCAGCACCATGCTATCCCGTAAAAGACGGGGCAATTTTACCTGGGCAATTCCGCTTAATGCAAAACATAGGGACAGCTGAATAATAAATACCTTTTTCATTCGCTGGTTATTGACTGTTAAAATTTGCTTTGTAAAAACTGCCCTATTACTTCGTTAGGGAGTGTAGGGCGTTATTGTTTGTATGTGCCCATTTTCATCATAAATTAGTTCTGTAATTTTTACGCTGCGCAGATGGGTAGCCCCTTTGCTCAAACTGCTATCATGATAAAACAAATACCACTTGTTGTTAAATTCACAAATAGAGTGATGGGATGTCCAGCCAATTACAGGATTTAAAATACGCCCGGTATATGTAAAGGGGCCATAAGGAGTATCGCCTATGGCATAACAGATGTAGTGCGTATCGCCTGTTGAATAAGAAAAATAATATTTACCCTTGTACCGGTGCATCCAGCTTGCTTCAAAAAAACGCCGGTCTGTATCACCCGCCAGTAAAGGGTTTCCATCTTCATCAGTAATCAGTATATCTTTTGGTGCTTCAGCAAACTCCAGTAAATCGTTGCTTAGCCTTGCCACTTTTGCGTGTAGGGCAGGTTCATTATCCTGAGGTAAATATAAAAGTGGCCCCTCGCCTTCGGCTTTAAATCCGCCACTGCTCCAGCGTTGCAACTGTCCGCCCCAAATACCTCCAAAGTACATATAGTACTGGCTATCTTCATCTTTATAAACAGCAGGGTCAATAGAAAAACTTCCTTTGATGGCTTGTGGCTGTGGCGTAAAAGGCCCTATGGGAGAAGGGCTTGTGGCAACACCAATCCTAAAGATACCATCATGTGCTTTTGCAGGAAAAAATAAATAATAAGTACCGTCTTTTTCTGCCGCATCTGGTGCCCACATTTGCTTATCTGCCCATGGCACATCTTTTACATGCAAGGCAATACCGTTGTCAACGGCTTCACTACCTGGAGTATCCATCGATAGCACGTGGTAATCTTCCATAGCAAAATGGCTCCCTAAATCATCAAAGGGAACATTAGATTCAACATCATGCGATGGATAAATATACATTTTGCCATTGAATACATGTGCCGAAGGGTCGGCCGTGTACAGGTGCGTTACCAGCGGCTGCGAAATGGCTCTTTTATTAAGGCTGTCAAAGTCGATATGGTCAATATTTTCTTCTGGCATAAAATCAATTATATGTTTTTGTTGATGCATCTAGGGTCACGCCGTTCTTTTAAATCGCTCTCAATTTTTAGTTCCATTTTTTTATTGATCTCATACAAAAACAATAAGGCTATACCGAGCAAAAACGGGATTGATGGAAAAATACTTACCAAAAGCTTAGTGCCCTGGATGGCTGATTCTGGCTGCACGTCGGTGCTGTTAGGTACATAATGGACTACACCTAATATCCAGGCAAGTAATGCGCTGCCGATACTTAGCCCACCTTTTAGCCCCACCATCATAGCAGAGAAGATTATGGCAGTTGCCCGCCGGTTGGTTTTCCATTCACTGTAATCGGCCACATCAGCAATCATTGCCCAAAGCAAGGGTATGGTGATGCCATAAAAAAAACCATGCAATATCTGCGAAGCAAACATAAGCTTTACAGATTGAGGCGGAAAAAAGTAAAATAACATAATGAATATGGTGGAGATAAACAAGGCAATGCCAAATACATCCCGTTTGCCATATTTATCGGCAAAGCGTTTTGATAAAGTAATGCCTACAATCATAAAGATGATACCGCCTGCGTTGAATAAGCCAAAGCCTGCAGATACAGGATCTTCACCAAAAAAATTGATGCCCATACCGGAAAGCCCTTTCAATATTGGCGTTATAAAAGTTGTGAGGCTTTGTTTATCGACATAGTTTTTAAAATAATAAACGTAGGAGCCGCCCTTCATGGCAAGGGTTATAAAAACTAATGTGGTAAGCACCAGCATTATTATCCACGGCTTATTATTAAAAATATCTCCTAAATCTTCTTTTAAGCTTGATTTTTGTTCGGGCTTAGGCACAATACGTTCCCTTGTAGTTAGGAAGGTAACAAGCAACATCAACGTTCCAATAATGGCTAGCCATGTCATCACCTTTTCAATGCCGATTGCTTTATTGCCGCCACCGGCAGATTCTATGATGGGAAGCATAAACACCTGTACAAAAAACTGCGCAAACATCACAGCTACAAAACGGTATGCCGACATACTATTGCGCTCTTTCATATCGCCTGTTATTACACCGCTAAGCGCAGAATAAGGCAGGTTGTTGGCGGCGTATAATAACAGCAATAAGGTATAAGTTATTACAGCATAAATTACTTTTCCTTTGTACGAAAAATTGGGAGTGCTAAACGCCAGCAATGCGATAACGCCCAGCGGTAAAGCCGTAAATAAAATCCATGGCCTAAATTTGCCCCACCGGGAAACCGTCCTGTCTGCAATGGCACCTATGATTGGGTTAAAGCCAAAAGCCGCTACCAGCCCAACACTTAGTATAACAGCAGATGCATGGTTGGCTTTAAGCCCATATATATCCGTATAGAAATATGCCAGGTAGGTCATTAAGGTTTGAAATACTAAATTGGCCGCTAGGTCGCCTAAGCTGTACCCTACTTTTTCGAGTGCCGACAATTTTTGTGAAGCGCTTTTGATCATTGTATTGTTTAGTTATTTTTTTAAATAAAGCCGTCTTAATTATCCTTGTTCATTTTTTTTAATGCTATCACTTTATAAAATGCGGGCTTGGGCTTAAACTCCCTATCGAACAATAAAGGGTAATTAACCCTGCCTTTAACCGGCCAGTTATTAAGCCAGCTTTGCCCATCATCCACACCCCAAAAAGTTACCCTTGTTACTTTACCGGGGTATTTTAAAAAAAGCTTAAATAAGGCTTCGTAATCCTTTGCCAATTGTTGCTGCACTTTATCCGGCAACCCATTCTTATAAGGGTTGATGGATGGCTCTTCTTTCATGCGCTGGCTTACGTCTGCACCTTCATCAGTACGTGGCAGTACCTCAATATCCAATTCGGTTATCATTACTTTTATGCCTAGCGCAGTGTATTGGATAATGCTTTCTTCAATTTCTTTTAAAGGTATTTTACCGATGTGCCAATGGCCCTGTATGCCTACGCCATCTATACGTACGCCTGCCTGTTTAATTTTTTTGATAAGTGCCATGCAGCCTGCACGCTTTGCTTGTTGTTCGTTATTATAATCGTTGTAATAAAGCTCGGTACCGGGCGATGCGGCTTGTGCCAGCCTAAAGGCTTCAGTAACATAATTATCGCCTAGCTTCTCCAGAAAAATTGATTGGCGCATAGTACCATCTTCATTCAATGCTTCGTTCACCACATCCCACGAAAATACTTTGCCGCTATACCTGCCCGCAACGGTATTGATATGGTTTGTAAAAAATGTTTTAAAAGAATCTACGCTTTGGATATTGTGTACAAACTGCGGCAGCTGGCTATGCCATATAAGCGTGTGGGCATTAATTTTTATGTTATTTTTTTTTCCGTAAGCAATCAGCTTATCTGCTAAATTAAACTGGTAAGTATCCCATTGCGGATGGATAACTTCAGCCTTCATAATATTTTCAGGCGTGGCGGTGTTAAACTGCTGAGGCACCAGCAGCGCAGCTTTCGGGTCTTTTTCTTCTATTTGGCTTGCATTTAATGCGGTGCCGATAACAAAGTCATTTTTAAAAACATCCTTTAGTGAAACCATTTTTTGGGCCATGGCATTCCAACTGCTGGCACAAGCTACTATTAGCAGGGTGGCGGTGTAGATTGTACCTACAAATTTATTTTTCATCCAGTTTTATTTTATTGTAATTAAGCATTTAATAATTTGTTACGGATAACTCAACCTATGTTCAAAAGAGGTAGGGCCTAAACTTTTTAAGGCAATAAACCTTAGCCTGCGGGCATTAAATCAGCTGTAATAAAAATTAGTTACAGTAGCTTAAAACCCAATGCTGTTGCCGCCATCTACAGGCAGTACTACGCCAGTTATAAATTTGGCGGCATCGCTTGCTAAATACAAAGCCGCGTTGCCAATATCATCCGGCTGCCCCATTATGCCCATTGGCGTCCTTCCAAAAACTTTTGTCTTTCTTTCAGGGTCGTTATTCAAAGCCGCTTCCGTCATGGCAGAAAAAATAAAGCCAGGCGCTATGGCATTTATACGTATGCCCTGGGGTGATAGCTCTACTGCCATTGCCCGCGTCATGCCTTCAATTGCTGTTTTGCTGGCACTGTAGGCAATTACTTTTGGTAAGCCATATTGTGCCGCCATTGAACTAATGTTGATGATACAGCCAGCTTTTTTTTGGAGCATATGTTTTACTACTTCACGGCTCATGGCAAATACAGCGGTTACGTTGGTAGTTAGCACTGCCTGAAATTCTTCATCGGTAACGGCTATAAAATCTTTTTTTATATTGATGCCGGCATTATTTACAAGTATATCTATTTGCCCAAACCTGTTGAGTATATCCTGCACAAAAGGCGGAATGCTTGCTAAGTCGCTAATATCGCACGGCAGTGCAAAACATAATTCTCCCAATTGCTCTTTTGCGGCATGAAGTTTATCAACATTGCGCCCGGCAATTATGGTGGTAATATTATTGGCCACAAATTTTTGCGCAATAGCAAAGCCTAAGCCAGATCCCCCACCAGTTACTATCGCTACTTTTTTTGTATCCATCTTCTATTTTTATGCTGCCATTTGTACGGTTATTGATGTGCATCGTACAAGGTACTTTATCGTTATTAATTATTGCCCGGTGCAAATGGAAAATGCAATCCTTTATAATAGTCGAGCGTTTTATCCGGTTGTGCGTATTGGGCGGGTATAGGCATTTTACTAAACGTTTTAAAATACAGTAAACATGCATTACGCCACCATACGGCTTCTTCATACTGTATGATTAGCAACTGCCTTACCTGCAAAAATCTTTCTTTGTCAATAAAACTTTTCATCGCATCCCAATCCTGCTGCATTTTTTTTACATCGGCAGCGCCATTATAATATTTATAGCACAGTTCATCCCATAAAGTCCTGCCACTTTTTAATGTGAACCCCCACGGTACATGGTGAAACCATAAAAGGTATATTTCAGCACAGAAACCAACATCATTCCATTGTTTTTGTGCTGCAGGAAAATATTGGGCAATGGCATTACTGCCCGTTGCTGTTCGGTCAAAACCAATGCCTGCGGAATCTGCTTTGTGATAATACACAGGGTTCCATTCTGGCCGGGACTGGTCATTTATCCATGGTGCCGGACCGTAATGGTGGCCGGTACCCATGGTATGATGAAGGCCTAAGGGGTTCATATAACTTACCATTATTTCTCTTGAGGCCAGCATCATATTTTTAGTGGTAGCTATAAATTTTTCCTCATTGCTAAACGTCATCCTCAACCATTCATCAGCAAGGGTATCGCTGGCCTGTGCATAGTCCCAGCAAAGCCTTCCAAAGGCATACCAATTTGCTTGGGCAAACGGATGGCCGCACCAGTTGATATCGCTGCCAATATTGGCCACGCCAGCCATGCCGTTTAAGGTATGGTTGTAAAGGCTGCCATCAATAACTTTTGCTACGGTGCTACCATTGCCCTTACTGTAGGTATCGCTGATAAGCACTTCTTTATACAAGGGTGCTAGGTACACTAAACTGGTTGATTGGCCGGTGTATTCCTGCGTAATTTGAAACTCCATCATCAATGGTGTTTTGGGCATAGCGCCAAACAAAGGATGAAAAGGCTCCCGGGGCATAAAATCAATAGCGCCATTTTTTACCTGCACCATAACGTTGTTTTTAAACTGGCCATCCAGCGGCACAAAATCTTCATAGGCTTGTTTGTGCCTGTCAATGGGGTTTTGTGCGGCGTACACAAAAGCCCTCCAAATTACAATGCCGTTATAAGGGGCTACCGCATCGGCCAGCATATTAGCACCATCCGCATGGGTGCGTTTATAATCTTGCGGACCGGGCTGCCCCTCGCTGTTAGCCTTTACTATAAAGCCACCAAAATCGGGGATGATGGCGTAAATTTCTTTAGCTTTTAGTTTCCACCATAACCGCACTTCTTCGTTTAACGGGTCAGCAGTTTTTAGCCCGCCTATTTCTATGGGCGAGCTAAACTTCGCCGTTAAATAAACTTTAATGCCGTAGGGGCGAAACACATCTGCCAATGCTTTTACTTTCATCAGGTATGGCGCTGTTAGTATAGTTGCGTTAGCATTTACATTATTTAATACAGTGCCATTAATGCCGATAGATGCGTTTGCCCTTGCATAATCTTTGTAACGCTCATCTATGTAGCCGGGTAGTTTATGCCAGTCCCAAATGCTGGAGCCTGCATACCCTCTTTCTACCGTACGGTTTAAATTATCCCAATGGTCGAGCAGCCGTAATTTTAATTTTGGGATAGAAATGATATGGAGATTGTGGATGTCTTTTTGTGTTTGCATCAAACGGAGCAAATGAAAAACACCATACAGCACGCTTACGTCTGTGTTGCCCGTAATTATAATTTGAGCCTTTCCATTTGCCATACTGGTGATGATAGAATAGCCTTCTTCACCTGTATCTTTTATATCATTTTTTAATAAAGGGACAGCCGTATGCGAAGTGCCTATTTTACCGATAACCAAGCTGCCATAATTTAGTTTACCGGTAGTGAAAGAGGGAGTTTGCTTAAGCATACTTTGCGATGCTTTTACCAACTCTGCTTTTGCTATTTGAATGGTAGCAGAATTACCTTGTAGGGATATTTGCTGCAAGGAGAGCCGGTAAGAAGCAAGCAGCATTGCATTTTTAATGGGTGGGTAACGCAGCCAAAGGTCGTAGCCATTTTCTGCCCGTACAAAGGCTACCAACAAAATAAAAACAATGGCAAGCAGTTTCTTTTTCATGAAAACTAATAATTTTTCTTCTTACGGCAATCGTACCTATAGATATACAGCCACAGCAATTAATTAGTGGTTCTTTAAATTAAAATCAAAAGGCTAATTACGCATTCATCTTATCTACAAATATGGTTGGCAGTAAATTAAATACAGCTTTAGAATATCAGTAAAATCATTTAAATGTTTAAATTCACCTTAATTGCAATCGGTTGCACAAACCTCGTTTAAAAAAAATTAAGTACAAAGTTTTGTTTTTTGGGATGATCCCCTGATAATAAGGTTGGAACGTATAACAATTGTGTTGGTACCCTGCACACTGGTTATGCCTGCAAGATGATTGAGAAGGCTAAGGCGGTTAACAAAACTATTGTGTTGATAAGCGGGTGCCTTAACTTCTTTGGTAATTTATATAGGGTTAGCTTATTTACTGCGGCGTTATCTTAATTCCCCCTCCTTATTATTGTTAAAGAAATCAGGAGCTATTTGTAAAAATATACATCATTAATTTTATTCTCGTGCCATATGGCTTGCAACGTAAGGTAAAACGGATTCATAATTCAATACCTTAGAGATTTAAATGTTTGTCTATACCTTACCCTAACTTTTCCCAAATGAGCGGAAAAAGCCCTAGCTTGACGACATTAGTATATAATTATTGAAAACAAATACAATGGGGTGCAGCTTTTAATGGAAAGTTATATATTCGTTTTACTAAAAATCTATTCGCCATTTTTTTAATTCCCTGATAAGAAATAAAAATATCCAATTGCTATAATCAACTGCCGATTTTAATTTTTTTAAAAGGCTTGCATTGAGATACGGGCTGCACTTTAGCGGCAGCACTCTATTTTAAAGCGACATGTTTATTTTATAAGACAGGCCTTAAAGCCTGATGGCTGCAATTGCTTAAATAGTGCCAGGAGATAATACTTTCAACCGGCGAAAGCAACGTATTGTTTGATAAGAAATAATACAGTGGTATGATCAATAGTGTACGCATAAAAAAACTAATTCGATAAGGGATTAATCAATAAAAATGAAACAACTTCTTGTAATAATAACTACGCTTTGCAGCTTTTCTGTTACTGCGCAATATTCAAAAGCGGCAATGGATAGCATCAATAAAATTACACAGGCCGATTACGAGCAAATGCTTGTGCAGCTTGGTATTAAACCATCTGAGTGCCGCCCTGGCCCATCTGGTAACCCTAGTGATGCCCATGCCGCCAACAGGCTTGAAGAAAAAGTAAACCAGTATATATTGCCAGACCCACTACTATTGAAGGATGGTAAAAAAATTAATAGTGCCAGTGAATGGTGGAGCAAACGAAAACCAGAAATTGTAGCAGATTTTAATAAAGAAATTTATGGATTTGTACCTAAAAACATACCGTCTGTCAAATGGGAAATTGTTTCCGTAAAAGATACCATGATTGGCAATTACAAAGCCAAAGAAAAAATATTAAACGGTGTAGTTGATAATTCATCTTACCCTACTATAACAGTGCAGCTTAGCCTGCAGGTTATTACGCCGGCAGATGCTACCAGCGCAGCGCCCATTGTATTGGAGTTTGGCTTTTTTCATCCGTTCGGCAATGCGGAACCTATCAAACCCATTGGTATTATTTCTGCAGGCGAGCCTACATGGAAAGAACAATTATTATCAAGGGGATGGGGATATAGCATAATAGAACCCAACAGTGTGCAGGCAGATAATGGAGCAGGGTTACGGAGTGGCATTATTGGCCTTGTTAATAAAGGACAGCCCCGCAAGCCTGCAGACTGGGGTGCATTGCGGGCGTGGGCATGGGGAGCAAGCAAAGCCATGGATTATTTTGAAACAGATAAAGAGGTGGATGCAAAACGTGTAGCCGTTGAAGGTATTTCCCGTTATGGAAAAGCGGCTGTTGTAGCCATGGCCTACGACTCTCGTTTTTCATTGGGCTTTATTGGTTCTTCCGGCGCAGGAGGCACAAAAATTTTAAGGAGGGTATTTGGCGAACAAGTCGAAAACCTTGCTTCCTCTGGCGAGTACCATTGGTTTTGCGGCAATTTTATACAATATGCCAGTAAGCTTACGCCGGATGACTTGCCTGTTGACGCGCATGAACTGGTAGCTTTATGTGCGCCAAGGCCCATCTTTATTAGTGTTGGTTCGCCGCAGGTAGAAGGGCAATGGATAGATGCGAAGGGTGTATTTTTAGGAGGCGCTAATGCAGGCACAGTCTATCGTTTATTAGGAAAAAAAGATTTAGGCACCATGGAGTTCCCTAAAATTGGGATGCCCCTGGTGGAAGGCGAAATTGCTTTCAGGCAACATGCGGGCGGGCATAGCACGGGACCTAACTGGAGCACCTGGATTGCCTGGGCTTGCAGGTACTGGGGAGCGTGCAGGTATGACTGATATTGCTGCAAAGCCTTCGGTTAAATTTATAAAGTTTAGTACTTCACGCGCAAACACAAGCTGGTGATGGCATTAGATAAAAAGTGCTAGGAAAATTAAACGTAGCCGTTAAGAAATCATCCGCCAGCTGGCAAATTGAGCACGGACCAGTTAACAAATAATGCAGGGCCTGGCGTCCGCCAGCTGGCGGATGATTTTAGGGCAACTTTTAATTTTTCAGCCTTTTTATTTTGAGCCTTGATTTTTTGTTACTTTTTTTTATCAAAAAAAAAGTAAGCAGACACCAGCTAAAACGAATAGCAACGGCACTTTGAGCATAAAACACCTAATTCTAAACTTATAACCTAAGCTGTTAGCCTAACTTTAGGCATTTTTAGCAGGAAGATTTTTTTATCATAAAATACAATTTAGTTAAACGCCTTTGGCAAACTATATTTAATAGTAAAATTAAAGCCATGAAAGTATTGTGTTTGTTTATTGCATTGAGTTTTTATGTGTACTCTAGTGCCCAGGCTAACCAGGCGTGGAATGGCAAAAAATGTGCTGTGGTACTAACTTATGATGATGCCATTGACCAGCAGTTGGATAATGCCGTGCCGCTGCTTGATTCGTTAGGGTTAAAAGCCACTTTTTATATTACTGCTTTTTCGGCCTCTGTACAAACAAGGCTGGATGAATGGAAAAAATTAGCCCGCAAAGGCTATGAACTTGGCAACCATACTTTATACCATCCCTGCGCAGGCGGCACCGGCAGAGAATGGGTAAGCAAGGACTATGACTTACATAACTATACCGTAAAACGCATGGTAAATGAGACAAGGATGACAAACGTTTTTCTACAAGCCTTAGATGGAAAAACTACCCGCACATTTGCTTATACCTGTGGCGACATGAAGATTGGCGACTCCTCTTTTATGGACGGCATGAAAAAAGATTTCGTGGCTGCGAGGGCTGTCAATAACCAAATGCACAAAATAAAAGAAGTGGATTTATATGCAGTAGATTGTTATGTGGTAAACAGTAATACCGCGCTTCAAATGGAAGAATGGGTTAAGAAAGCCATGGAAACCAATTCATTATTGGTAATACTTTTTCATGGCGTAGGTGGTGGCAATTCGCTTAATGTAACGGTGCCCGAGCATAGGGCATTTTTAACCTACTTACAGCAAAACCAAAAAGATTTATGGATAGCGCCCATGCTTGAAGTAGCCCAGCATGTTAAAAGTTGGCAGGCCGGTAAATAACCTATATACTCCAGCTAAACTATAATTGGTAGTTTTACCCTTTTTATAAAAAAATCTATCAGCAGCCAACTACTTTTCGTTAGTAACTAAAAAAGTGATTGGCTGCCTTCTGTAAGCGTTTACACTTTTTCCGTTTTGCATGGCTGGCAGCCATTTAGGGCCTTTCTTAATTATCCTTATCACCTCTTTTTCCATACCAAACCCGTAATCGGTTTCAGCTTCAACGTCTGTTATTTGTCCATCCGTAGATACAATAAACTTTACTATTACCTTATACGCGCCGGCAGGTGCCCCTTTCTTCACTGGCACATTTGCCTTTAAGTTTTGCTGAAGGTATAAGCGCCATGCGTCCACGCCGCCGGGAAACGCAGCTTCTACTTCTACCTTCTCAAATACTTTTCCATCAACTCCTATTGCGGTATTTTGCTTAGTGCGTACACTATCCTTTTGGCAATAACTATTATTTAAAAAGAAGAAAATGCATAAAGTACATAAAAATATTTTTTGCATGTAGAACAGGTTTTTATAAAATGATTTCGCAGGACTGCAATTTTAAAAATAAGCAAATTTTTGCCATTGTTGTAAATAGCTATTATTTTATACACCATTTTTTATTCCGGGGCTATCTGACAAATATGTGGCTTTTTATTGCCATTAAGCCAATACTATCCCCTTATTTTTATCTTACCCCAACTCGTTTCTAAGGTATGAGGCGCCTGCCCTTTATGTTACTAACAGCTAAACGTAACAGCGTAAAACGTTTGCTTATTTTCTTTTACAATTAAATAGTAAGTTCATTTAAGGCAAGTGGCAAGGCTGTAGTTATAACACTACAAAATAAAGTTTCTTTGTAGGCAATATCAACATGTACTCATTTTATAAAAGCATAGAATTAAATAATAATAGCCTACTATTTGATTTGCATTTTCCTGAGCATATTTTGTAATTTCCTGCAAGGCAATTCACTAGCGGCGCAATCCTACTACATTCAATGTAGTAATTATTCTAATATGGTTTAGAAGCCCATCCATTAATCTTGTTTTCGTTGTATTTTTGCTGTTGAATATTGGTGATGCAAAACGATTATTTTATTTTTAAGTATACATTCTAAATAAAATAATCCCAATGAGAAAAGCAGATTTAATACTCGACATTTCAAAGAAAACAGGCATCTCAAAAATTGATGTAATGGTAACACTGGAAAACTTTTTTACTGAGAAAAAGGAATCCCTTACCAACGGAGAAAACATATATGTGCGTGGCTTTGGCAGCTTTATTGTTAAAAAAAGAAATGCTACCATTGGCAGTAATGTAAAAAAGAATACCATTGTGCAAGTGCCCGAAAGGCTGGTACCTTTTTTCAAGCCAGCTTAAGAATTTATGCTAGCAGTACGAAATGAAAACCACTTTACTAATAAGGACAAGCTAGCAAGCCCAACCCCTGTTATGCAATAAATTTACCGGTGTTTAAATGCCACTATGCCTATTGAGTGCGCCAACCCTGCATTTATATAATAAATACAGGGTTGGCTTAGGCATAGCTTTTTACTTATGCCTGCTCAATTTGCCATAATATGCTTTGCAGGCTTTGCCAAGCATATTACGTAGCATCTGAGTAGTGCCTTGTACAAAGGCTAAAATTTACCTTCTGCAGAAACGGTTTTGTAATTACCATTTTAATAAATTGCGGTTTGCCAAAAAACCTTTTTATTTGTAGAATGCGTTATACTATTATATTATCATTTACTCTATTTAGTTTTTTTATACCTGTTTGTGTAAAGGCACAAGGGTTAAAAATAGATACTACTGCATTTTATGGCAATGCTGGTTACCGCGTTACCTGCAGCAATAAAAAAGAAGATGTTAACGAAGTAACTATCTCGCCCAAGAAATTTAAAAATAGTGTAAGGGATGTTTCCTTTAATGTAAAAGGCAGGCTAACCAAAATTTTGGTAGATGATTTAAATGATGATGGTTTCCCAGATTTATTGTTGTGTGTTTACACAGGTGCCAAATTTGAGAAAGGTACAATTGTAGGTATTTATTCAAGCGATGCGGCTATAATGCCTGCTTCTTTCCCTGATATTTATGATGACCCTAAAATAAGGGAAGGGTATAAAGGGCATGATGAATTTACCATAGTTGTAGGCTCGTTACTGCGCAGTTTCCCTATTTATAAACCTGAAGATACAGATACTGCCACCGGAGGTACAAAAGTTATACAGTATAAAATTATCCCCAATGCGGATAAAAGGATGGTATTTAAGGTTTTACGGACGTACGTAAAATAATTAATCATAAGTAACGCAATAATGGTATTGCGTTATTTACGTACCAATAAATGACCTCTCAGTAAACAGATATCCCTATTGATGCAGCTAAGCAATATATTTGTACTCATCTATGGCGGTACAAAAAATTAGCATACAACAAT
>JAYVUJ010000220.1:0-13087 GCA_043788035.1 Ferruginibacter sp.
GTTGCTGCAGTTATCACCCGTATTGCTGTGCCGCCGGGCGGAAGTAACCGCCTGCATTCTTATCTGGCAAGATTAAATTATGATTATGATGGTAAATATTTATTGAGTGCTACTTTTCGTGCGGATGGCTCAAGCAGGTTTGCACAAGGAAAACAGTTTGGGTATTTCCCCAGTATAAGTGCCGGGTGGAATGTGCATAAGGAAAAGTTTATGGAAACTAATAAAGTATTAACAGCCTTAAAAATAAGGGCAAGTTATGGCTATACCGGAGACCAGGAAATTGGCGATTACCAAAACAAACCTTTATGGCAGCCTGTAGTTTACAATGGCCAATCGGGCCTCAGCCCAAAATTAATTGTTGACCCAAATTTAACCTGGCAAAAAAATAAAGGTTTCGATGCAGGAATAGATTTTGAATTTTTAGGAGGTGCTATCAGCGGCTCGGCAGATTATTTTTTAAACACCCGTACAGACCTGCTGAACTATGTGCCTGTTGCAGGTTCTACAGGTTTTGCAAATTTGCTTACTAATGGAGGTTCTGTAGAAGATAAGGGCTGGGAGTTTAATGTAACCACCCGAAACATCAACACTAAAAATTTTAAATGGACCACCAATTTTAATATAACCTACCAAAAAAATACCTTATTAAAAACTCCGGTAAATAACCAGTTACTGAGTGCTTTTAACGATTTAAGCCCTACACATATTTTACAGGTCGGTCAGCCAATTGGAAGTTTTTGGGGTATTAAATACAAGGGTGTAAATAAGCAAACCGGCGACCCTATATACGAGGATATAAATAAAGATGGTGTCATAAATTCCGGCGATGCTCAATTGCTTGGTCATGCCAGGCCCGATTATTTCGGTGGAATTACAAATAGTTTTAAGTATAAAAATTTGGAGTTAACGGTGGCCGGTCAATTTAGCCTGGGCAATAAAGTGTATAATCTTATTAGGCCTGTATGGCAAAGTTTAGGGTATAGCAATGGAGGTGGTTTAACACAGGTATTTTCAAATAATGCGCTTTATTCACTCAATCGCTGGCAAAAGCCTGGCGACGTAACGGATGTTCCCCGCTTTTCATTTATCAATAAAAATTATATTGAAAACTCCAGTATGTTTTTAGAAGATGCTTCGTTTTTTAGGATACGCACTGTAAACCTTAGCTATACATTTAATAAAAAAATTATAAAGTTTGTCAATAACATTCAGGTATATGCGCAGGTTCAAAACTTATATGTTTTTACAAAGTACAAAGGTTTCGATCCTGAAGTAAGTTCTAATGGTGGAAATCTTGATAAAACCGCCGGTGTTGATTATGCAGCTTACCCGCAAGCACGCACGGTTACTTTTGGACTTAACCTTAGTTTTTAATTTTTAAAATTACAACGCATGAAATTTCTAATAAAATATAGCCTGCTTCTTATCTTAACTACAGTACTTATATCCTCTTGCCAAAAGCTTGATGTAAGCTCGCCCAATGATGTACCTACCAGCGATGTTTTTAAAAATGCCGATGGGCTTAGGTCTGCCGTTATTGGCATGTACAGCACCATGCAGGTAAGGGATTACTATGGCGCCTTTTATCCGTTGATGGCCGATTTAAATAGCGATGCGCTAACGCAGGGTGGATACGATGTGAGTGCTTTAAATGAAATTGCCCAGCACGCAATTAACTCTACTAATATTTATGCTGAGCACATGTATGTAGCCATGTATAAAACGATTGCTACTGCTAATGCAATTTTACAATCAGTTGATGGCTTAACAGATGCCGGCCTGGCTGATGACGAAAGAAAGACAATTAAAGCACAGGCTTTAGCAATAAGGGCAATGGCTCATTTTGATTTGTTAAGAATGTTTGGTTACCATTGGGACCTTAGTTCACCCTTAGGTATCCCACTAGTTTTAAAAGTGCAGGAATCAAAGGATATTGTAGCAAGAAGCACGGTGGCAGATAGTTATACGGCTATTATTAAAGACCTTACGACTGCGAATGGTTTAATGCCACAAACTTTTTTAGACCCAAAATATGCCAATGCCATCTATATAAAATCATTGTTGGCAAGGGTTTATCTCTATAAAAAAGATATGGCCAATGCGGCTGATTTTGCAGGGCAGGTAATTACAAACGGAACATTTACTTTATTGGATGCAAACAGTTTTCCCACGATATATTCCGGCCGTTTAAGTGCCGAGTCAATTTTTGAATTAAGTTTTGATGCCCAGAATCAAAGCGCTTATAATGGTACCACTTATGTTAGGCCGGAGGCCTTGCGTACTGAAGTTTTCTTTTTGGCTAGTCAAAATTTAAATACTTTTTTTAAGGCAAGGCCTGATGATAAAAGAGCGATGCTTGTTGATTTTGTAAACAACGATGCCGGTATAATGCCCGATGGAAGAAGCTTAAAATATAGGGGTGAAGTAACAAAAGATAACCCTGCGTACATTATGCGTATTGCAGAAATATACTTGATAGCTGCCGAGGCAAAGGGCTTGGCAGCAGGTGGATTAACTTATCTGAACCAATTAAGGACGGATAGGGGAATGGCTAATTTGCAAAATACTGATGTACCGGATGATGCTAGTTTTTTACAAGCTGTATTGGATGAAAGATTAAGTGAATTAAATTTTGAAGGGCACCGCTTTTTTGACCTGGCGAGGTATCAAAAAATAAAGGATGTATTGGGTGTTAGCAATCAAAATGCTGTTTTTCCCATTCCACTTAGAGAGTTGAAAGCAACTAGCCAGCTGGTAACGCAAAACCCGGGTTTTTAAATAATGGATTAATGTTTTGACTAAATAATAAAATAGTAGCTGTTGCACCTTTTACTTTTTATACACATTAAAAGGAAGCAGCAAAAACAGCAATATATTTTTAAGTAAACAAGGCGGAATAGTAAATTATAAATTAAAGATTGCCCTTGCTTTTGTAGGTGACCAACTTTATCACAAAAGGCACACAGGGAATTACTCAAAATCCTATATGTCACATATTTTTTTAACAGACATTTTAAAATCCGCCTTCAGTAAGGCTTTGCAGCATTGTGAGGCAGATGTGGTGAGCTTTAAAGCAAAACAGGAAAGCAGGCGCAAATTTTTGCGCAATACCGCAAAGACGGGGGCAGGATTATTATTATTGCCTTCATTTTTACGTGCCGAAAATTTCGATACAGACAAAAAAATTATAATTATTGGCGCGGGGATGGCGGGATTGAATGCTGCATACCAATTACAGAAACTCGGAATTAAATCTACCATTTATGAAGCGGCTAACCGCACCGGTGGAAGGATATATACCATGCAAAATGTTTTTGGTGAAAATATAACTACTGATATTGGAGGAGAATTTGTTGATACAACGCATGCAGATATAATTGCCCTGGCTAAAGAATTCAACTTAGGTATGTATGACCTTAGCAAAGATAATCTAACGAACAAAACCTTCTTTTTTAACAACACAACTTATAGCGAAATAGAATTAGGCGAAGCTTTGCAGCCCTTTATAAAACAAATTTTAGCCGACATCATTTCCTTGCCCGAAAAAAAGAATTATACAACAGCAGCAGCCATCCAAAAATTTGATCAGCAATCTGTTGGAGGGTATATAAAATCTTTGGGTATTGATGGATGGCTTTACAATTTTATATACACAGTTTTTACGAGTGAATTTGGAATGGAAGCCACGGAACAATCCGCGATGAATTTTTTAATTATGTTCGTAGCTCCTCTGGAGGCTGAAAGTAAATACCAGCTATTTGGGCACGAGCATGAGGTAATGAAAATTAAGGGTGGAAGCCAGCAACTAACTAATGCGTTATCAAAGCACTTAAAAAATACCATTCAGTTAGCGCATGAGCTCACAGGCATTGAGGCTAAAAATAATCAAACGGGCTTGCATTTTTTACATAAGGGAAAAGAAGTGGAGGTAGTTGCTGATTATGTATTATGTACGCTGGCATTTACCAAATTAAGGTCTATTCCTTTTGCTGTGCCGATGACTACTGAAAAAAGAAAATGTATTGATGAATTAGGATATGGCAACAGCAGTAAATTTATACTGGGCTTTAAAGATAAGCCTTGGCGAAATTTGGGTAGGCAAGGCTACACTTTTACAGATGAGCTTTTTGGTACCGGATGGGATAGCAGCCAAATGCAAAGTGATACCACCGCATCTTTTACCGTTTTTGGGGGTGGTAATTATAGTGTGGCAATCAACAATAAAAAGGAGCAGGAATTAAACAAGGATTATGTCGCTGCGCTCGATAAAATTTACCCCGGTGCTGTGGCAGCTAATACTGGTAAAAACCTAAAGTTTTGCTGGGAGGGATCGCCTGTTTCCAAGGCTGGTTATAGTTGTTATAAAGTGGGGCAATATAGTACTATTGCCGGTTGGGAAGCTGCCAATATAGGCAATATCTATTTTGCGGGGGAGCATACCAGCAGGGAGTTTCAGGGCTATATGAATGGTGCGGCAGAAACAGGCAAAAATGCTGCTGAACAAATTGCGGCAAAAATTTTAAAACCCAAAATAATCTAGCACATGATGTACCAATCCATCTTTCCATATACACAGCAGGTTATTGCAGAATATGGCTTGCTGAATGATAAGGAAATAGACCATCGGTTGCAGCTGGCAAAAACTGCTTTTGCACATTGGAAGACTACCAGTTTTGAACAAAGGGCTGCCGTATTTATGCAGGTAGCAACTATTTTAAAAAGAGACAAGGGGCTGTTGGCAACATTGATTGTGCAGGAGATGGGAAAGATAAAAGCAGAGGCAATTGGTGAGATAGAAAAATGCGCCTACGTATGCGAATATTACGCAGAAAATGCCGCTACATTTTTACAGGATGAAAGCATGGAAGCAGGCTATAAAAAAAGTATTGTAATTCACCAGTCCATTGGTGCGGTGCTGGGTATTATGCCCTGGAATTTTCCTTTTTGGCAGGTGTTCAGGTATGCTGCCCCAACTTTAATGGCGGGCAATGTTACCCTTTTAAAACACGCTCCCAATGTATGTGGCTGTGCCTTAATTATAGAAAAAATATTTATTGAAGCCGGAGCTCCCATTGGCGTTTTTCAAGTTGTAATTGTTGAAAACCGTGCAGTTGAAAAGTTATTGGAAGCCGATATTATTCAGGCAGTTTCTTTAACAGGCAGCGAAAGGGCCGGTAGTTCTGTAGCCATGTTTGCCGGAAAAAATATTAAAAAATCTGTGCTGGAATTGGGCGGTTCAGATGCCATGATTGTGTTGCCGGATGCCGATATGAAAAAGGCTGCAAAAACTGCCTTGCAATCGAGGTTGCTTAATGCTGGACAATCCTGTATTGGTTCTAAAAGATTTATTGTTTTAAAAGATGCCATGGATGCATTTATGCAGGAAGTGTATTTATTGTTGCCCACCTATAAACAAGGCGACCCTTTTGATGCGGCTACCACAACAGGCCCGCTTGCCAGGCTTGACCTTGCAGATAACCTTAATAAACAAGTGCAGCAATCCATTAGTAAGGGCGCTCAATTAAGTTTTAGTGGCGGCATGGATGGCTGTAATTTTTCACCGGCACTGTTAACAAATGTGAGCAAAGGCATGCTGGCTTTTGATGAAGAAACCTTTGGCCCCGTGGCCGCAGTAATTAGTGCTTCTGATGAAAACGAAGCGATTGATCTGGCAAATGATTCTGCGCTGGGGTTGGCGGGCAGCATCTGGACGAGCGATATAGAGAAAGGGGTTGCACTGGCACGAAAAATAAATACTGGCAGTGTTTTTATAAATGCTTTGGTAAAAAGTGATCCTAAATTGCCCATCGGTGGTATAAAAAAATCAGGCTATGGGCGCGAGTTAGGCAGGCATGGAATTTTAGAATTTGTAAATGCAAAAACAATTGCTGCGGCAGAATAAATTATGAGTACTTCACAAGAGATTTTACAAAAAAGAAAAAAGTTTGTGCCCAATGCCATTGGGATATTTAATCCATCAACAGCGGCAACGGCAAGCGACAGTACAATTATTGATGCGGATGGCAATGAGCTGATAGATTTTGCCGGCGGTATCGGGGTTGTAAATGCAGGCCATTGTCCGCCACCGGTTGTAAAAGCAATAGCCGACCAGGCTGCAAAACTTATACACTGCAGTTTTAATGTGGCGAGTTACGAAGTGTATGTGCAGTTGGCTGAAAAGTTAGCAAGGTTATTTCCGCATGGCGGTGCCACTAAAGTTATGCTTACCAATTCGGGTGCAGAAAGTGTGGAAAATGCTGTTAAGATAGCCAGGCAATTTACTGGACGCCAAGCCATTATTTGTTTTGATGGTGCCTTTCACGGGCGTAGTATGATGGCGATGACATTGACCTCTAAAGTTGGTTATAAAATGGGCTGTGGTCCTTTTGCACCGGAAGTTTACCGCATTCCTTTTCCAGATAAATATCGTTTTGGAAAAGGCTTAACAGACGATGAATTTGCAGATAGCCAATTGCAAAACTTAGAAATATTTTTTAGTACCAATGTGCCGCCACAACAGGTTGCAGCCATTATTATTGAACCGGTACAAGGGGAGGGCGGCTTTAATGTGGTACCCAAAAAATACTTACAGGGGTTGCGGACCATCTGTTCGAAATATGGCATACTGTTGATTTTGGATGAAGTGCAGAGTGGCTTTGGGCGCACAGGTAAATGGGCTGCCTACGAACATTTTGATGTAACGCCCGATTTAAGTACCTGGGCAAAATCGATGGGCAGCGGTATGCCGATTGGATGCGTAATCGGCAGGGCGGATATTATGGACAGTTGCCAGCCGAGTACCATTGGCGGAACTTATTTGGGTAACCCGGTTTGTTGCGCAGCATCTTTTGCCACCATAAAATACATGGAAGAAATTAACATTAATGCCCTTGGTGAAAAAGTTGGAAACATTGTAAGGGAGCGTTTTAATCAATTTAAAAAACGGTTTACTGCTATCGGCGATGTACGTGGCTTGGGTGCGATGATGGCCTTTGAATTAGTGAAAGAAAATGATCCGTTTAAGCCGGATGCAGATACTTGTAAAAAACTGATTGCCTATTGTGCAGCCAATGGCTTAATTATTATAAATGCAGGCGTTAATGGAAATGTGGTGAGGATATTAAGCCCGCTGGTAATTAGTGAGCAATTGCTTAATAAAGGGTTGGATATTATAGAAGAAGGACTGGCGCATATTTTAGCTACTTAAACTTTGGAGCGTCCCAATTATTTTACTGTTGTATTTTGGAATGCTGCGTGAGGGATAGTAGCGGAAATACTTTTTTTGAGGAACGAAAAAAAAAGATTGCAGCGGATAGCCCGGCCCTTGCAGGCTCGGCTTGGGACACGCCCAAAATTATATAACGATTAAAATAAACGTACAATAATTATTAAAGATTTAGCCATTTACCTGCTTTGTATTTGAAGCAAGCATTTTAAAAAATAAAATAGTATGATAGAAGTTAAGCAGTTTATAAATGGCAGGATGGTTACTGCTATCAGCAACGCAACGATACAATTAATAAATCCGGCTACGGAGGAAGTGATTACTGATATTTCTTTTGGCGATGGGGATGATTGTACAGCGGCTATTGATGCTGCCACCGAAGCCTTTAAAACCTGGGGTAAAACCACGCCCTATTATAGAGCCGAAATATTAAAAAAGGCTGCTCAAGTTATGCGGGATAATGTGTTGGAATTTGCAAGCGATATGGTACATGAAAGTGGTAAGCCGTTGGCCGAAGCAAAAGGCGAATGGATGGTTGCCGCTAATTTATTTGATTGGTTTGCAGAGGAAGGCAAACGTGCAAACGGCAAAACGATACCTACAAACCGCATTGATAAAAGAAGCTTTACTACATGGCAACCGATGGGTGTTGTGGGTGTAATTACTGCCTGGAATTTTCCGGCATATAACCCGTCCCGTGCATGGGCAGCCGCTCTGGCAGCAGGTTGTACGGTTGTTGCCAAGCCATCGGAGTACACACCTTTTACTGGGTTACACATGGCTAAAGCATTGGTGCATGCTGGTTTGCCTGAGGGCGTTTTAAATGTATTGACTGGTGATGCGGCAAGTATTGGTGATGCTATGTTGAAGCACCCGCAGTTAAAGAAAATTAGCTTTACCGGCAGCACAAGGGTTGGTAAAATATTAATGGATGGGGCATCTGCAACGCACACAAAACTTTCGTTGGAATTGGGTGGTAATGCCCCCGTAATTATTTATGATGATATAGATGTTGTGGCATTGAGTAAGACTGCTGCATTGGCAAAATTTAGAAATAATGGACAGGTATGTATTGCCCCGCAAAGATTTTATATCCAGGAAAATATTTACAATCAATTTGCTGATTTGTTATGTACAGAAGTGGCTAAATTAAAAGTAGGCAATGGTTTTGATGATGGGGTGCAGCTTGGCCCATTAATTACTGTAAAGCAAAAACAACATGTAGCCGATCTTTTGCAAATGGCCGAAAAAGAAAATGGACAAGTTTTAACCGGTGGTAAAATGCCCGGGCATTTGGATAAAGGTTATTTTTTACAACCTGCTGTGGTAGCTAATTTAAAACAGTCTTCTGCGCTGGCGCACAACGAAATATTTGGGCCGGTATTACCGATTTTTTCTTTTAATACTATGGAGGAAGTAATTGAAAAAGCCAACGATACACCTTACGGATTATCTGCCTATATTTTTACCAATACTATTAAAACTGCATTAAATACAGCACAGCAACTGGCATTTGGTATGGTGGGCATTAACGAGTGGACGCCCCATGGAACGGAACTGCCTTTTGGTGGTTTTAACCAAAGCGGGCAGGGGCACGAAAGTGGTAGCGAAGGTTTATACGAATATTTGGAATTGAAATTAGTGAGTATCGGCGGCTTATAAAAGCGATGAAAATTACAATCAGGAAATAATGATTTTTATTGTCCGGGTCGGGGAGCTTTGTTCAACTTCAGTGGCGTCGCACTCTTGTACATTTTTTCTTTATTGAACTTTTATGTACGGCTTTAGGTAGAAATAAAATTTGATAATTATTTATACAACAACATTTACAATAACAACGCCGGGGATACATTTTTCGTAGCATCAGGTAACACTTAAAAAAATATACATGATAGCAGCATATGGTGCATTGGCATTAATTCCTCCGTTGGTGGTAATTGTTTTAGCCGTAAGGCTTAAGTCTTCTTTTGAGCCCTTATTAATAGGTTGCCTTGTTGGATTTTTAATGATTTCTTATGCAACCAACAGTAACTTTTTTAATGAATTTGTTGGCTCGCTTACAAAAATATTAAGCGATAAAGATTCTGTCTGGGTTATACTAGTATGTGGATTGTATGGGTCTCTAATTGGTTTAATGGTAAGAAGCGGAGGTACTACAAGCTTTGCGGATTGGGCGCTGACAAGGATTAAAACTAAAAAAAACGCGCTGATGACGGGATGGCTTTTAAGCATGACCATATTTTTAGATGATTATTTAAGTGCCTTAACGGTTGGCTTGAGCATGCGAAAAATTACAGATGCTCATAAGGTGCCAAGGGAGAAATTGGCTTATCTGGTCAACACCACTTCTTCGCCACTTTGCGTAATTGTGCCCATTAGTACCTGGACGATTTTTGTTGGTAAAATTTTAGAAACATCAAAAGTGGCGCCCGAAGGAAAGGGTTTGGTAACCTACTGGCACATGATACCTTTTGTTGTGTATGGTTTTGTTTCAGTGCTTTTGATACCACTTTTTATTTATGGCATTTTGCCCTGGTTTGGTAAAATGAAAAAAGCAAAATTACGCGCTGAACAAACAGGAAAGTTGACAGACAATCCATTTTCAAACACAGCGGCTTTAGATGTATCGCTTTTAAACCCGACGATAAAATCAAAAGTTATTTATTTTATTTTACCCATTGTAGTGTTGATGGCAGCAACAATTTATTTTGATATCGATGCATTGAAGGGTGTAATGTTTGCGGTGGGGTTTACCTTTTTTTATTACTTGTTTATTAAGCTGGGCAATTTTAGGCAATTATCCGAAACTATATTTTCAGGTTTCAACAGTATGATTTTTGCGCTGGCTATTTTGCTAATGAGTTATATGCTTAAAGATGTAAATGATAAAATGCAGTTAACGCAGTATGTTTTAAAAGGGGCAACACCGTATTTAAACAAACAGTTTTTGCCTTTAATTGTGTTTGTTTCCTTGTCACTTATTTCTTTGGCAACGGGTGCTTCCTGGGGGTTATATGCAGTGTCTATACCGCTGATAGTACCACTGGCATTGCACTTTAATTCAAATGTTTTATTAAATATCGGCGCTGTTGTAAGTGCGGGTGTTTTTGGTGTAAATGCCTGCCTATATTCTGACAGTAATATTTTAACCGCACAAAGTACAGAATGTAACAATCTCGATCATGGAATATCTCAATTACCATACGCAGGAATTGCCTTTGTAATTTCTTGTATTATTTACCTCATACTTGGTTATACGATTGCATAAAATGACGAAAGCTACAATACCATATTACCAGCAACTACAGCCCGCCATAGCTGTTGAGCAAATGCAGGTGCAACATACAGCGCAGTTGGAAGCCTTACAAAAAGTAATTTTTCCTTTATTGGCAGATGATGAATTGATACAGGCTGTACATTATTTAAGGCACCTGCAAATTTTTCCGGAAGGCCAGTTTGTTATAACCCATGGCGAAGAAGTTATTGGAATGACCTCAACAATGCGAAGTGCTTTCAATGACAATCACCATACTTTTAAAGAAACGATTGCCGGCGGTTGGCTTACTAACCATAACCCCGATGGCGATTGGTTGTACGGGCTCGATATGGGCGTACTGCCTGCTTACAGAGGAAAAGGTTTGGCAAGAGGCTTATACCGTGCCAGGCAAGCGTTGGTACAATCACTTAAACTTAAGGGACAGTTCACCGTGGGTATGATGAACGGTTATGGGGTATTGGACGAAAGCCTTTCTGCGCCACAATATTTTGAGGAATTAAAAGCGGGTAAAAGAACGGACCCCACACTTACTCCCCAAATGAAAATTGGTTTTGAACTTATTTCTTTAATTCCGGATTATTTAAACGACCCTACCTGCGGAGGTTTTGGGGTATTGATAAAAATGGATGCTGATAAAATAATATAAACCACAATGGAAATAAAACTTTGTACATCGGCAGAAGATATTTTAAAATGCTGGGCAGTCTTGCTGGAGCTTCGGCCACATTTATTGCAAGCAACATTTGTAGCTACTATACAACAAATGCAGGAGGAAGGTTATCAGCTTGCATATATAGAAGAGGAGGGGAGCGTAATGTCAGCAATAGGTTTTAGGTACCTGCAGTTTTTATACAATGGCAAACATCTTTATATTGATGATCTTTCTACCCTACCGGGCTGCAGGGGAAAAGGTTATGGCGAAAGCCTGCTAAAATATGTTGAGGAGCTGGCCATTACAAAAGGGTACAAAACAGTTACGCTCGATTCCGGGCATCAGCGTACTACTGCCCATCGGCTATATTTAAATCAGGGATTTAATATCGTTGCACATCATTTTTCAAAAAGTTTACATTAATTATCTATTCAAAAGAGGGATATAATAAAGTTGCTTCTCATTTTTCAAAACATATAAATTTATTACCATGGCATTTATACAATTAAAAACAAGCTTACCCGGCCCAAAAGGATTGGCTGCATTAGAGAGAAGAAAAAATTTGTTGCCTGCAGGTTTGGCAAAATCAACCGAGGTAGTTGTTGATAAGGCAGAAGGTGCTTTGATATGGGATATTGATGGCAACCAGTTGATAGATTTTGCCGGAGGTATCGGCATGATGAATATAGGGCATCGCAACGAAAACGTAGTGAATGCAATGAAGGCGCAGCTGGATAAATCGATACATACCTGTTCGCTGGTAACAACTATTGAACCTTACCTTGATTTGGCTGAATTACTGAATAGTGTAACCCCCGGTGATTTCCCTAAAAAAACTTTACTGGCATGTTCTGGCTCCGAAGCGGTAGAAAATGCAATAAATGTTGCCAAGTATTATACCAAAAGAAATGCGGTGCTTTGTTTTGAAGGGGCCTACCATGGCCGTACTTTATTAACGTTAAGCCTTACCAGTAAATATGCTTTATTTAAAAAAGGATTTGGCACTTATGTACCGGATATTTATCGTATTCCGGCACCAAATGTATACAGAGGTATTGAAGGCTTTACAGATGAACAGTATACCAATTATTGCATTAAAAAATTAGACGAGGCATTTATATCACAGGTAGATCCTGATTCCTTAGCGGCCATAATTATTGAACCGGTTATGGGTGAGGGTGGCTTTATAACAATACCGCCTGCCTACTTGCACAAGTTGCGCCAGGTATGCGATAAGCACGGCATTGTTTTTATAGCAGATGAAATACAATGTGGTGCGGGGCGTACCGGAAAAATGTATGCCTGCGAGCACAGTGGCGTAATTCCGGATATAGTGATTAGTGCAAAATCTATTGGTGCAGGCATGCCTATAAGCGCAACAACAGGCAGGGCCGAAATGATGGATGCACCTCATTTAGGGGGCGTTGGTGGTACTTACGGCGGCAACCCTGTAACCTGTGTGGCAGCCATTGAATCTATAAAGATCTTAAAATCTGAAAGCTTTTTAAAAAGGGTAAATGAAGTAGGCGAAATTGTTAGGATCACTTTGGAAGGATGGAAAGAAAAGTATAAAATAATTGGCGATGTAAGAGGAGTGGGTGCTATGCGGTTGGTAGAATTTGTAAAAGACAGAAGCACCAAAGAGCCCGATGTTGAGGCTACGGTTGAAATAATTAAAGATGCCATTGCACACGGATTAATTATGATTCGGGCAGGCTTGTTTAGTAATTGCCTTCGTTTATTACCACCCATCGTTATTACGGATGAACAATTAATTGAAGGCTTGCAGGTGTTGGAAAATGCCATTGCAAGGGCTGATGAAAAGCGCAAATAAAAAACTGTTCCGTAAATGTAAGCGCAATACTATATTGATAAATACACAAAAAAGGCTTGTTATTTTTTGAATTGAAATGAAATTTAAATCAATGGATAA
>JAYVUJ010000221.1:0-2565 GCA_043788035.1 Ferruginibacter sp.
GAAAATAATAATATTTTATTCGACCTTTATGTTGGCTTTTCATCAGAGTTGGGCGTAAAAGCTTACACGCAAAAAAATTATGACCTTGCTTTTGAAAATTTTAAAAAAGCGGTGGAAGTGCATGATTACATTTATTCTAAAAATTTAATTGGCGCTAATAAATATAAATTTTCTGCAATAGATACTACTTTAGTTTTATACACAGCCATTAGTGCCAACGATGCTAAAAAGAAAGATTCTGCAGCTGTTTATTATGAAAAATTAGCAGGAATCAATATTGCAGATTCTCAATATGTAGATGTATACCAATTTTTGGCTGATTATTATAAAACCAAGAAAGACTCCGCTAATTTTTCTTCAATTTTAGATAAAGGCAAAAAGCTATACCCCAAAAATAATGATTACTGGACTGCCCTGGAAATTGAACAAGCAACAGATGGTGCGTTACCACCGCTATTATTTGATAAATATGATGCATTGATGGTTAAGCACCCCGATAATTATGTATTGCCTTACAACTATGCTGTGGAATTGTACCGTTATATTTACTCAGATTCTATGAAGAGCGCTAACACCGATGCTTCTAAAGCAAAGCTGCCGGAAATTTTAAAAAAGGCAATCGGTATTAAATCTACCAGTGAGGCTAATTTTTTAATGGCCAATTACCTCTACAACAACTCTATCGATTTAAGTGAAGATGCAAGAAAATTGCATGGCCCAAAGCCAGCCGACCTTAAAAAGAAAAAAGAAATAGAGGCGCTGTCTACAACACAGCTGAATGAGGCAATACCTTACTCAGAAAAAGTAGTAAGCTTGTATGTTACGATCGCCAAGCCAAAAAGCAGCGAGAAAATAAACTACAAACAAAGCCTGGTAATATTGAAAAATATCTACGAAGTAAAAAAAGATGTAGCTAAAACAGCTGAGTATGATAAGAAAAGCAAAGAAGCCCTTTAATATTTTATTATAAATTCTCACAAGCAGCATATTTGAAAAGTATGCTGCTTTTTTTATATTTTGCACTATACATAAATATGGCTACCCCAGCAAGCCCCATAAAATTGATAGAATGCCCGCGCGATGCCATGCAGGGCTGGCCGCATTTAATAGCAACAGATAAAAAAATTGCCTACATTAATGCTTTATTAAAAGTTGGTTTTGATACGATTGATTTTGGAAGCTTTGTATCGCAGAAAGCAATACCTCAAATGGCAGATACTGCCGATGTAATAAAAGGTCTGCAGCCTAGCGCAACAACAAAGTTATTGGCTATAGTTGCTAACATCCGTGGTGCGCATGAAGCAGTGGGCTATGATGCAATTGATTGCCTTGGTTTTCCATTTTCTATATCCCCTACATTTCAGTTGCGCAATACCAACAGCACAATGCAGCAATCGCTGGCAATGGTTGAAGAAATGCAAAGTTTGTGCGTAAATAAGCAAAAAAAATTGGTGGTATATATTTCCATGGGCTTCGGCAATATTTATGGTGACGAATACAATGAAGGCATTGTTGTAGCATGGATTGATAAAATAGCATCGCTTGGCGTAACCACTATTTCAATTGCAGATACTGTTGGGCTTGCAACACCTTTGCAGGTTGCACGTATGATGCAGTCGTTACTGCCGATGTACCCAGCCATAGAAATAGGTGTGCATCTTCACGCAGTTGCTGCCACCTGGAAAGATAAGGTAGATGCGGCTTTACAAAGCGGTTGCCAGCGCTTTGATGGTGCTTTAAAAGGAATTGGCGGTTGCCCCATGGCGGGCAATGAATTGATTGGCAATATGGATACAGCGGTGATGATACCTTATTTTAAAAGCCTGCAATTATTAAATGGATTAAATGAAGCAGCTTTGCTTCGATGTAGCATTATGGCTGATGAACTATTTAAAGTATAATAATAAAAGAAGCAACTTCTAAAAGCTAGGTTTATACAAAACTAAAACCTTTTTATTTTCCACTTGAAAAATATCCTGACAGACACTGGCCTTTTATTTACATTATCAGCTGAGGATAAATTAGTGAGCGGTTTTTATACATTGATGCCCACATCAAACCTCGCATTTGTGTAGGCTAATTCAATTTTACCAGTTATAAATGATGGCTTAAGATAGGCTGGTGCATCTGATGGTTTATTGACTACGCTTACGGATCTGGAAGCTGGTACACCCGGGATTAGGGAAACACTATCTATTACCAATAATGCTTTGCTTTGAGTATTGTAATTAAAGCCGGCACCTATAGTAAAAGTAGGTGTAATGGCACCATTATATTGCAGCCCTGCACCAAGACCAAAGGTTTTTAACACCGAAGTTCTTTTAGTAAAATAGTTCACTGTATCTACTAAAGATGACAATTCTTTTTTGCCCGTAAAACTTTGCTGCAGCACACTAAAAGATACCATTACCTTGCCTATACCAATTTTTTTGCTTGCCCATATGGATGGTAACAGCAATTGCCAAAACTGCGATTTTCCAGCAGTACCTGTAAAAAAATAGCAACTGTTTACAGGTACAATAAAATTCCATTGCAAACCTGCAGTTTTTATTTTTGCAAGATTAT
>JAYVUJ010000222.1:0-4598 GCA_043788035.1 Ferruginibacter sp.
CAAAATTACGGCATAATTGGCTCTTTTCGCACCAACCTTTATTTACTGTATGATAACGACAGTACCTGGATAGCGGATGGCAATATTGTCCAGTTTAACGACAAGTTTAGTGCAGGTATAGATTATCAGGATGCTTTTAAGTTCAATAACATACTGGAAACATTTTCCATACTTGATAGCAATGTTTTACTGGCGGCCGACCGCAGGCTATGGCTTGTTGCTAGTGAAACTATTTTTTTCAAGCTTACAAAAATGAGGGACCGGAAATACCAGTTTAAATTTGAGCCTCTCTATTTAAGTTCGGCCCTGGTGCCATGGCTAATGGATAGCTATACCAATAAACCGATACTGCTTAGTGCCACCAATAATACGTCCGTTAATTTTGAAGCTAATAGCAGTGCCGCATCCAAAGCAGCTAACCGTTTTTATGTGGTTTTTAAACCGCTGCAACTCACCTATTGCAATGAAAAAGCTCATCCACAAAATTACATAACCGCAATAGGCTGGCAGGTGCAAAATGAGTTGGGGGTTAAAAAATATGTTGTTGAAAAAGCGAGCGATACTATCCACTTTACAACGGCAGGCACTATTTTTTTACAACAATGCAATGGCTTAACCAATAGCTATGCCTGGCAAGATACAAAAGCAACGGTAGGCACCAGCTACTACCGTATTAAAAATTATTACAAAGATGGCAGTACTGGCTTCAGCAAAATAATGCCGGTAACAATTGCTGGTGTTGCTGCAAACGCCAGCATTTACCCAAACCCCATAACTGGTAAAGCAATTACCCTGCAGCTAAAGTACCTGCCAGCGGGCAGGTATACACTTAAGGTTATTAATAATTTTGGGCAGGTATTAGCAGTTACAAATATAGACCATGCTGGTGGCAGCGCTTCGCAAAAAATACTTACGGGAAATGGGCTAGCAGCTGGTTTTTTTACAGTAGAAGTTATTAGCCCGGATAAAACAAAAAGGACTAAAAGTGTGGTTGTGTTATAAAGCATAAACAAAAACATAAATAGCCTGGCGTATTGCAAATTTGTATTAGGGGGTATAGTATCTTGCCGGCAATATTAAATTATCATTTATAAAACAGCCCATTAATACGCTAGGTTATTGCTTTTTGATTGCTCATAAATTATTTAAAAAATTTCTTTAACGGGTTTAGTTTTACCAACTTGAAGGTATATGTCAAGTAATAAAATTAGAAATGCCACAATTTTATTTCCGAATTATTAATTACCTCAAACCTGTATTCGTTTGGAAGAAGACTTAAAGCAAACTCCCTAATTATGTAATTGCCGATCAGCAAAAAAGTTACTGATTAATTACAATTTACTATTCAATAACGCAACATAAAAAGGAAAGAAGTTAGTATTAGGGTTGTAGTAGTTTTTGGCTTCTTTACTTGGCAATAAAATAATAGGGCAATCTTTCAACGTGGCATATATCGCGGTAACAACATTGTAAAAATCCATTTCCGTAAATGGCAGTACAATACTTTTGTACAGGCTATCAAAAAAGAAATTAAACTTTTTCTTTTTTTGTGCATAGGTATATTTATGGATATACATTTTGAAGCGTTGCAACTGGTGATGCCTATCAGCTTAGCAAAAAGATCCATCACGCTTTTATCCGCTACTTAATTAACAAAAATTTCATCAAAAAATACCCAGCCCTTTTGCCCTTTGCCTGCATGCCACAAAGGTAATTTTGGTACCGGCACCGCCATAACTTTTATGTATTTAACTGCGGTGGGGGTAAAGGTACAATCGTATGCAGTTTGGTAGGCAGGCATTTGCATTTTGGGTTGCTGCGGCGTTATTTTACCAAGTAATTTCAGTTGCTTAACGTTTATACCTCCCCAGACTTCAATAGAAACCGGCGGCATTAAAAAACTGCCAATATCAACCAATGAACTGAGGGTAACACTAGAAATTTTTACTGGTTCTTTGTAAGCTAATATCATCTCCATCTTTGATTTCCGGAAGCCGAGCCACTTGCCGCTCCTGAAATTAAAATCGCCTTTTTCGCCGTTGATCAATGTTGCAGCGCCTGTGGTTCCTTTATAGGTAGAATCTAGTGGCAGTAGGGATTGTATTGTATCTGCCTTAAAGGTATTTTTATAAAAGATGGCTATTAAAGAATCGCTGCCTATCCAGCCGGGCTTAAATGCCTTGGCTGTAAATTTAGTGTATTTATTAAGCTGTACATCCTGCGTATAAATAAGCGAATGGATGCTATCGGGCACAGTGCCGTCAATAGTATACCGGATGGTAACTCCTTTAATATAATGCCTTAAATGTAAGGCGAGCGGTGTGGTAATAATCCGTTCTTCTGTTTCAAGTATGGGTGGCGTTAATTTTAGAAGTACGGTATCATCCTTAAAACCAGCCTCAATTTTAATTAACGGATTTATCTTTTTTAATGCTGTTATTTCAGTTGGTGAAACGGGGGCATTCCATAAATAAATGGAAGCTAATTTTGGCAACGCAAACAACGGATCCAAATCTTTTTTAGTTAGCTGCGTACCAGATAAAGAAAGATGGCTTAAGTTTGGAAGCTGATTTAATAACGCCAGACTTTTACCAGGCACAGATGTAAAATTAAGGTTGAGTTTACGCAGGTTATGAAACTGTGCAATGCTGGCAATATCTTCTTCTTTTAAAGGCATGTAAGCAACATCAAGCGTTACAATCTGCTCTTTTAAAACAAGCAGTTCTTTTAACCAGCCGCTATTAAAATTTTGGCGGTTATACAAGTTTACCGCCAATGCCGGCGAGCCGAGTGCTATGGGATGGATGAGCCGGTTGGTGTTGTTTAGCTTTGCTATTTCTTTTTCATTGGCGGGCTCAAAAGCATATACTTCGGCAGCCTTGCCTGTAAATATTTTGTTGGCTAAGATATGCAGGCTATCTGTTGCTGGCAACTGGTTTACTTTGGCGGTAAAATTAGTCCCTCCTTTTATCCATTGAAAAATAATTTGCTTTTCATCATCATTCAGCTGGGCCTTGCCTACGGGCGGCATATGTTTTTTATCATCTTCTTCCAGGTGGATACGCTGTAATAATAAACTCAGCAATGGCTCATCTTTTTGCCACAAGGGCCCATGCTTGCCCCCCTTTAACAACGATGCCTGAGTTTCCATTATCAACTCGCCTTTAGCTTTATTATTATTATGGCAACTGATGCATTTTGCTTGCAGTATGGGTAGTACCATATTTGTAAATACCACGGCATCTTCTATAGCAATAATGGGCTTAACGGTTGCAAGCGTTACCGGGGCAGATAAAAAACCTTCTCCATGCGTAATGCCTGCTCCCTGGTGCCCGGTTAAAATTATCAGCACCACAAATAAACTTCCGGCAATTGGATTAAAGTATTTTATTGCCCTAACCTGGTTTGTACATGCATACCATACAAATGATAAAAAGGATATGCCGACGCCACTCCATTTATGCCACCATAAATCGTTTGCATTATAGCCTGGCTCTTTAGAAAGCAACAAACCCATAATGGCGGTTATTACAGCAGTTACTGCGCCCATCAGCAGCAGCCACTCGCCAATGGGCTTTATGCCTGGCTCCAAATTAATCCTGGAGGAAAAGATAAAGTTCCATACAATATACACAATTAATAAAACGATGGGGAAATGCAGCACTAAAGGATGCATGCGCCCTACAACCTGCAGCCAGGGCGGCACTACTAATTTATCTGCCATCACTACAAAAAATAACAATAATAAATTAAGGCTTAGCAATACATTAAACAATACATTTTTACAGCGTTGCATTTATGTGGTAGGCTTTGGTTTTATAAAATGGATAACCAGTTTTTTTGGATAAAACAACACGATTTTTTTAGGCTATCAGCCCCGGGATAACATTGCCAGCTACATCTGTTAACCGGTACCGGCGCCCAAGGTTTTTAAAAGTAAGCTCCTCATGGTTGATGCCCATTAAATGCAAAACGGTAGCATGAAAATCGTGTACATGCACCGGGTCTTTTATTATGTTATAACCAAACTCGTCGGTCTCTCCATATACGCCCGGCTTTACGCCGCCACCTGCCATCCAAATGGTAAAACAGCGTGGGTGATGGTCCCTGCCATAATTATCTTTGGTTAGTATGCCCTGACAATAATTAGTGCGTCCAAATTCGCCGCCCCAAATTACCAGCGTTTCATCTAACAGCCCTCTTTGTTTTAAATCTGTAATCAAGGCCGCAGATGCCTGGTCGGTATCTTTGCATTGCCCTGCTATTTCGCCCGGTAAATTGTTATGCCCATCCCAGCCCTGGTGATAAGTTTGTACAAAGCGAACCCCGTTTTCTGATAGCTTTCTTGCTAGTAAACAATTAGCGGCAAAAGTTCCTGGCACCATACAATCTGGACCATATAATTTTATGATTGATTCCGGTTCTTTTGATAGGTCGGTTACATCCGGCACTTCGGTCTGCATCCTATAGGCAAGCTCGTATTGCTTCACCTTTGCATTAATTTCAGGGTCATGAAACGCATCGGATGATTGCTGGTTTAGTTCGGCAATAATATCCAGCATGGCGCGCCTGTCTGTTTTATTAATACTTTGCGGATT
>JAYVUJ010000223.1:0-4666 GCA_043788035.1 Ferruginibacter sp.
CCACGCTTTTGAAGTTAGTGGTACATCTTCGGCTACGGATATTGTGTTTCACAGGTGCACATCTGTTGATGCAACAAATCCAAGTGAGGGGCATTTTCATTGGCCTACGGCTGTACTTTATGATTGTTTCAGGGACGATGGAAATCAGGCCAAAGTTGTTTTAGGGTTGTACAACAGGGGAAGTTATGGAACCAATCATGGTTGGGCAGCGGCTCACTCAGTAGCCTGGAACTGTGATTTACGAAGAATATCGCAATCGGATGGAATTGCTATATGTCAATAACCGCCAACTGCACAAAATTATATTATTGGAGGACATAGCCAAGTAAACATTGATAATGCAATACCGTTTCCACAATATCCCTTAGGCCATGTTGAAGGTTTAAATAAAATAGCATTGTTATTACCCGAATCTATTTTTGAACAACAACTTTGCGATCGATTAGGTTGTTCTGCCCATTAGATTCAGGGTCGGATATTTGGCTAATATAAAATAACCTTGCAAAATAGCTCGGTATTTATTTAATGTTAATGATTTGGTTCCTACGTCGTTGTTTCACTAATTTGCGCCCTCACACCTCAATATGCTATTTAATTTATTTGGTAAGAAGGAAGGCAATGAAACTCCCACTCTTTTTAAGGATAAAGTCTACATTAATTCTACAGGAAAAATGGATGCCTGCCTTCAACGGGCGAAAGAATTACCCAATGCTTATTTTATTGCCTGGTTTAAAGAAACAGCTTCTTTTTACAAAACATTTTTTACACAAAACGGTATTGATGAAAATCGCATAACAGAAGCCCATCTTGTTGATAAAATGCAATTCCAAAACCGGGAACCCATTTTTTTAGAACACCATCCCTTACACGCAAAAGAAGAAGCTGTAGTAAATGATTGGCAGCATGTTTCCATGTGGGTTTTTAGCGCCATGGACGAACCTTTGTTCAAGCATTTTGGCAGCGATAAAATGATACCTTTGATTAAGCTTTTTGGCATGAAGGAAAGCGAAGCCATCGAACATTCTTATGTAACAGAATCTATCATTAAAGGGCAACATAAAATTGCTGCAAAGGTGTTGGTGGAGCAGCCTGCCAATTCACAAGCTGAGTGGATGGAGAAAAATATGTCTGCTTAAAACCAATAAATTAGACAATCAAATAGAATATGATAAAATCAAAAGTCAAGCCTCTACAAGTTGTTTTAATACTCTTTTCTTCTGCTTTTTTTATACTATTGACTTTCGGTTTATATATAAGCAGTTCGCATAAAGTAGAGGGGTCTGTCGTTGAAATTGCATTGGCATTTGTTACAATCTTTTTTGCAATTTATTTGCCCTATAATTTTTTCAATAGATGCCCTAAAGTAACTTTTGAGAAAGATGTTATTACTATGAAGCGTTTTTTTAAAATAAAAAGCTATGCATCCATTTTAATAACTGATATTCTTTATGCAAAAAAGAACGTTATGGAATGCTGTTATTATCTGGCGGTGATATGGAATGTGCTTGTATTAATTTCGGCAATGAGGAAAAAGTTTTTTTGTGGGATGATATTTATTTGAACCTTTCGGAAATACGGTTATATCTTAAAGAGAACTTCAAAGAAAAAGCAAGAGATGTTGAACCTAAAACAAAAGTTGTTGCTTTACCTTTTTTAGAAAAAAAGTTGTACAAAGGGAATTCTTTGTTTTCCATAAGCACATTATACTTGCTCATTATTATTATTGCTTTAGGAATACCGTTTAAAAGTCATATTTTTAATACAGGTTACTTTTTTACGATATCGATCTTTGTATTAATATTCTTTTTTACTTTTGGAACGCAGATGAATTATTTTATAGTAGAAGATGAAAGTATCACTATTAAAAACCACTATTTCCTGTGGAAACATAAAGTTTTTAAATTGATTGATATAAATGAACTTGTCATAGAAGTGCAAAATAGGAGGTCTAACTGTTTGAGGGTAATCACAAAAGAATTTGAATCTACAAAATTTGCAGCTAGTACCCTTAGAAACAAACACTGGAGAGCGTTTAGGAATGATATGATTGAATTAGGATTACCCGTTAGGACGGAAGCCTCCATTCTTTACTAACTTAAAACCTACGCTTCGTCCATCCTTTTTAAATAACTCATTACTGCCCTTATTTCTCCATAACTATAGTCGTCGCCTAATTTTAATTTAATGGGCGATAGTGCTAATTCGCCATTGTTTTCCTTAAAAGCAGCTGCTATTATTGTAAGCTTTTCCTTGCTTACCATTTCATCAATATTAATTTCGCCGGTAAAAATAAAATACGATAAATGAGTTTCGATGGTAGTGGGCGACAAACCTCTTTCCTCCGATATTTGCTGCACCGGCTTGCCTAACTTGTAAGCCTGAAGACTTTGCATTTTTGTATCAGTAGCTTTTTCTGCAATAGAAGCTTTACGTGGCCGCTTTACTATTTTAGCATCAATTTTTGTGGTGAGGTTGTTAGCCCTGCAGTAATCAATAATAGCATCTAAAAAAGCATTGCCATATTTCTGCAATTTGATGTCTCCAAAGCCAGATATTTTTGCCAGGTCTGTATTTGTAAGCGGCAGGTATGCAGCCATTTCAACAAGCGTAGCATCAGAAAAAATCTGGAACGCCGCTACATTTTCTTGCTTCGCCAGGTCGAAACGTACGGCTTTTAATTGTGCAAATAAAGCTGGATTTACAGGTTCGGCTAGCCCATTTTTTTCTACTGCTTCTTTATTTACCGAAACAGATTTTACCAGCATTATTTTGAGCTTGCCTTTTAATATTTGCCGGCTATTATCATTTAATTGCAGCACCGGGTACTGGCTATCGCTTTGTTGGAGGTAACCCAACTGCAACATATCTTTCACATAAATTTTCCATTGGTCTTTGCTGATGTCTTTACCGATGCCAAAGGTTTTTAAGCCCAAGTGTTCTTGCCTTGTGGTACTGCTGCCACGTAAAAAATCTATAACATAATTAATACCGAACCTTTCATTTAACCTATATACGGCGCTCAATAATTTTTGCGCTTCAATGGTGGCATCTACCTTTTCTTCCTGGCTTAGGCATACATCGCAGCTGCCGCAGTAATTGCTTGCCTGCTCATCAAAATAATTCAATAAAAATTTACGGCGGCACTGCCTTGTCTCACAAAAATCAGCCATCTGGCCTAGCTTTTTCAGCATCACTTTACTTTGCGCTTCGTTGCCTTCTACCTTAGCAAAATTCTTTAATTTAAATACATCCGCACCACTGTAAAATAATATGGCTTCGCTAGGTAACCCGTCCCTTCCTGCACGGCCGGTTTCCTGGTAATAGCCTTCAATATTTTTTGGCATATCTACATGCACTACAAAGCGCACATTGCTTTTATTAATGCCCATGCCAAATGCAATAGTGGCTACAATTATCCGCAATTCATCTTTTAAAAACCTATCCTGGTTATCTTCTTTTACCGCTTTATCTAGCCCTGCATTATAGGCTGCCGCTGCATATCCTTCGTCCCGTAAATCTGCCGCCAGTTTTTCTGTAGTGCTTCTGCTGAGGCAATATATAATACCGCTATCTTCTTTATGCAATGCCAGGTAATTCAGCAACTGACCGAAATAATCCTTTTTTGGCTTGATGTAATAACCAATATTGGGGCGGTTGAAAGAGTTCTCATAAACCGTGTAATCCGTAACAGCTAATTTTTGTATGATGTCGCTTTTTGTAAGCGCATCGGCAGTAGCTGTTAAGGCAATAATTGGTACAGATGGAAATTGTTGTTTCAACTGCCCCAGCACTAAATATTCTGGCCTAAAATCGTGCCCCCAATGGCTAATGCAATGTGCTTCGTCAATGGCAAATAACGAAAGCGGTATTTCTTTTAAATGGCTGAGCAGGTTGTTTTGCCCCAACAATCTTTCTGGTGCTACATACAATAATTTTAGCTGGTTATTGTTTAACCGCTGCATAATAGCTGCCTGCTCATAACTGGTTTGTGAAGAGTTTAAAAAAGCTGCTGCAACGCCATTTAATTTTAAAGCGTCTACCTGGTCTTTCATCAATGCTATTAATGGGGATACCACAATGGTAACTCCTTCAAATATTAGTGCCGGTATTTGGTAACATAAAGATTTACCGCCGCCTGTGGGCATAAGCACTATGGAATCTTTGCCTGCCAAAACATTATGGATGATCTCTTCCTGGTTGTGACGGAAAGAATTGTAGCCAAAGTATTGCTGTAATTTTTGCTGGATATCATTCATGGTTGAGGTGCGGTTGCGTACTTTAACAACAAAGCTAAATTACTATCGTTATTGTTGATAAAAAAATTGATTAAGGGAAGTTATTGCATAAAAAACACATCCTTAAGTTGGTATGGTGAACTATGATTAACACAAAAGAAATGGTTTTCGCATTTACAGTAAACGCCCAAACGGAGGCGTTAGAATGGTTACCAGCGTATCTGTATTTTGTAATAGTTGTATTTGCATTTGTTTAAAGATTAAAAACTTTTACTCTCGATTGATACACTACGCATTGAAGCACCAGGGATAGGAACGGAAATCCTTTTTTGTACGACCTCCGGCAAAAAAGATTGTAGTGCATAGCCCGCCCGGGTGCCCAAATAAAAAGTATTGTTAAACGTAATACCAGCAAATGTTTTAAAGTAAAT
>JAYVUJ010000224.1:0-3405 GCA_043788035.1 Ferruginibacter sp.
CAAAACAGTGCCAAATGCAGGCGATACAGCAAAAAAATAAAAAACAAAACCATAGTATCAAAGGAGATCGGCTACTTTTAAGACTGAATAGTTACAAAATATTAAGCTTGTAGGTACGAACTCGATAAAATTTAATAGGCAATCTAAACCTTATCCGGGCTTTTATGAATATTTAGCAGCAACAAAATGGGTTGATAAAACATTTAAATACAGGCGCTGCAACTACACAAAATATAGCAATGAAAAAAAATATTTTAATAAGTTGTTTAAAGTGCAGCTATTACGAAAGCCCCTCCGCCGGTAAAATGTTATAACGGATGAGTATACGGGATATTTTCCATAGAAAAATGAATATAAAAAGAAAGAAAACTGGAGTAAAATAATTTTTAATTAGCACTAAGTATAAGATTAAGTATGCTGTCATATTGCTATATCAAGGTAATTAAGGCATTATGAAAGGGTATTGATAGGTAGAAGACAACAAAATTTATTTAATTTTCAGCTAATAGGCTGGCGTTGCTGAGTTGCTAAAATGTAAAAAAGATGCATGCCGAATCAGGTTAAGCAAATTTTTTAAATTTTAGGATTTGCTAATTAAAAATACTCAATACGAAAGAGTAACCCAACATAACCCTTTAGGGCTTTTGCGAATGATTAAAAATTATTTGTGTTGGGATGTTAATTAGTCAATCTTATTGATTAATTTTTTTCATTCAGAAGGATGCAAAAGTTTATTAAATGTTTTACATGAGCGCAAATATTATTTTTTAGAATTAGGTTTTTTATGCTCAAAGCGCCGTTGCTATTCGTTTTATCTGGTCTGTGCTTACTTTTTTTTCTTGATAAAGAAAGTAAAAAAAATAAAGCCTGCTTGGATGCCCGGTTCGGACGGGGCTCAAAATAAAAAGACTGAATAATTAAACGGTTCCCTAAAATCATCCACCAGCTGGCGGACGCAAGGCCCTAAATTATTTCTTAACTGGCCTGGGCTCAATCTGCCAGTTGGCGGATGATTTCTTAACGGCCACGTTTAATTTTCTAGCGCTTTTTATTTAATGCAGTCACTAGCTTGCGTTTGAGCGTGAAGTACTTACTCCTATTATTTTTATGCTTTGGCAATAGTGCAACAAAAAATTAATTGAAAATAATACATTGCCCCATGCAATAATAAAAAGTGCACGGGGCAAGGGTAAATTACCAAATTATTTTTCTTTTATGATCAATAACCAGCCTTTGTTTTTTGAAACTGGTATTGCATCATTTACCCCAAATGTTTTTGCCGGTTGAAAGTTAGTTACTTCAGGTGCACTAATAATGGCTTTGGCAGGGTCTATCCCTAATTCCTTCCAATCTATTTGTAGCTGTATGGTTGTATCTGCGGCGGCCCAGCTGGCTATAGAAATTAATGCCCTGCCTTCTTTTTTATATACTGTTGCCAGCACTTTATTGTTGTTTGTTTTTACCGGGCAATTGTTGCTCCAATAGCCTATCATAGCAGAACCCTTTATACCAAAATCATCCCATAGCTTCCAGATAGGGCGTGGGTCTGCGCCATCGCTCCAGGGCATCCTGTTCGTCATGCCATATACCATGCCACGCCATGCATTGCCACCGCCTTCCAGCATTTCTCCCATCAGGCCAAAAGGTATGCCGCTCACTTCCGTTAAAAAGAAATCGGGCTCATTTTTTTCGTAATCAAAGTACTCGCCAAACCATAAGCGGTTAAGGTATGGAAAGTGCTCCATGTATAAATTAGCGCTATTATTAAAGCCATCGCTCTTATTATATTGGTTGGCAGAGTGCAGGTCTATAATACCAGGGTGCCCATCTTTAGTAAGCACACGTTTAATCCTTTTCATAGTAATCCTATCAAAGGCTACGTCATCCAAATAAATACCATCGATGCCTACATTTTGTACAAGCCAATTCATGCCTTCTACATAATAATTATGCCAGCGGCTCATACCGCTGTTAACAATGGCGGCATCCTTCAATTCTGGTACAAACCAGGCCGCAATATAATCGTTTGCAACATGTTCCTGCAGCCAGCTAAACCCACCGCCTTTGCCCGGCGAGTAAATTTCATGCCCCAGGCTACGCATCGGAAATGTTTCGTAAGCCCGGTTGCTAAGTTCCCTTACTGTATTATATATTTTAACTTTTAATCCCTGGCTATGGGCTGAATCAATATAAGCCTTCATTTTTTTGTATTCGATAAATGGATAATTTATGTATGGGTTAATTGCAGTGGCATGATGGATATTAATGATAGTACCACCAGTTGCTTTAATAGAATCAATGGGCTGGTAACTATGAAAAAAGCGGGTCGCCCACTGAAAGTCCGTATCAATTGGGTGAAACGGCGTTACCAGTAAAGTGAAGTTGTAAAACAATGTATCTCCTTTTTGCATGGTTCGGCTGCCACTGTAATTGTTCACTAAAATCGATTCTTCTTTTGCGCCAATGCTAATCCCGCCTTTATTATCGTTGCCCCAGCTGGCAGGCAATAACAAAGGTTTTTGCAGATAAAAATTAGTGTTAAGCGGACGCACATATTTTTCATCCCTTAAAGAATATTGTAGTCCTGCGTTGATTGTGCCCACCCATGCACCATCCTGGTTTTTATGTGCTACATCCCATTTCCAATCAAATTGATTGGGGCAGTTGCCGCCTTTTTGCCCAAGCCCCATTAAGTATTTGCTTACCTCTTTTTTAAACGGTATGTGCATGGCAATATCTGTTAGCGCTACATCTTTTAGCGCCGTTATTTTAACGCTGTAATTTATAAAGCCATCAAACTCTATTGATGCAAAAACATCCATCTGTAAAGTATCATTGCTGCTGGTCGATTTCCATTGTACGGTGCCGGCTTCTTTTTTTATAAATTGGATGCCAATGCTTTTTAAATTGATGCTTGCACCATTAGCACCGGTAAAATTAAAGTGGATAGGTTCATTGATCAGGTCAGTAGGCTTTTCGCTAAAGCCAGTCATTTCCGAAGTAAAATAAGTACTTATTTGTTTAGGCAAGCCATCTTCATTTAATTCTATTTTCCTTCCTAATAAGCTAATTATTTTATTATCCACCTGCAGTGGGATGTAGGGCGCTATAACTGTATTTTGCTGCGCTACGGTTGAGTTTAGCCAATGTAGCCTGGTTTGTTTCCAGGGTTCGCTGATGCCACCGTCTGCTAATAAAGTATTTGTTACAGTTATGGTGATATCAATAGCTGTCGCATTTGTTCCGTTTGCAGTAATGGTTGCCCTGCCTTTGTAAATGCCGGGCTGTGTTGCCGCCGGTATTTCTACGCCACACCATAAAGCCTGTACTTCCTGCTTAGTTACCGATACTGTTTTAGTAAATATTTTTCCTGCGTAATCAATTCCATTTGTATTGATGCACTTA
>JAYVUJ010000225.1:0-3835 GCA_043788035.1 Ferruginibacter sp.
TCGGTATAATAATTTGCGGCAAAGCAGGGGCTATGAAGGATAAAGACTTGCATGGCGAAAAAACGGATGCTTCGGGCAGTGAATTCAAAATTGGGCTGGGCCTTTTTGTAGCTATTGTTTCAGGCGTGCTAAGTGCTTGTTTTAGCTTTGGTATCGAAGCTGGCAACAGCCTGGGCATTGTAGCCAACCAAGCATGGAAACTAGCTAATCCCGGGCAGGGCGAATTTTTATTCCGCAACAATGTAATTTTTGTAGTGATACTGTGGGGCGGGCTTACAACTAATTTTATATGGTGCCTTATTTTAAATTTACGCAATAAAAGCATGGGCGATTACACTGATAAAAAAACACCGTTGCTGAAAAATTACTTGCTTTGTGCCTTAGGAGGAATAATGTGGTTTTTGCAATTTTTCTTTTATGGTATGGGCGAAAGCAAGCTCGGCAATGGCGCCAGTTCCTGGATACTGCATATGTCTTTTATAATTTTAGTTGCCAACTCCTGGGGGCTGGTTTTAAAAGAATGGAAAAACGTAAGCAAAAAAACAACCCGTACAATTATAGCAGGCATAGCCGCAATTGTATTATCCATATTGATAGTAGGGTACGGTAATTCATTAAAATAATACCCTAATAATAAAATTAAATTTATGTCGGTACAAACAACACAATTTAAGCATGTAAGCTATTTATGGGATGATGCAAAAGCAGCATCCATGGCAGGAGATGAAGTAGCGTTGCTAGTGTATAGGTCCAACCTTTTAGGGGCAGACCTTCGCCTGACAAATTACGGCGGTGGCAATACATCGTGCAAAGCAATGGCGAAAGACCCGCTGACAGGGAACGACACAGAAGTGATGTGGGTTAAGGGCAGTGGCGGCGATTTAGGCACTATGAAACGCAGCGGGCTGGCAGCTTTATATGTGGATCGTTTGCGCAGCCTTAAAAATATTTACCGTGGCATGGACCACGAAGATGAAATGGTAGGATTGTTTAATCATTGCATTTACGACCTTGCCAGTAAAGCACCTTCTATTGATACGCCCTTGCATGGATTTTTACCTTTCAAGCACATTGACCATTTACATCCGGATGCAGCGATAGCGATAGCCGCCGCTAAAGACGGGCAGCAAATAACAAAGGATTTATTTGGCGGAACTATCGGTTGGGTAGGCTGGCAAAAACCTGGCTTCGACCTTGGGCTGCAATTAAAGCAATGCCTTGATGAAAACCCCGGCATACGTGGCATTATGCTGGGCTCCCATGGGCTTTTTACGTGGGGCGATACAGCTTATGAAAGTTATATAAATACGCTGGAAGTAATAGAAACCTGTGCCCAGTACCTGGAAGATAATTATGGTAAAAAAGGCCCTATTTTCGGCGGAGAAAAATTAGTATCATTACCTAAAGAGGAACGCTTAAAAAAAGCCGCTGCACTTGCACCAATACTACGGGGCTTTTGTTCTTCCCAAACTAAAATGATAGGGCATTTTACAGATGATGACAGGGTATTACAATTTATAAATTCTAATAATTTAGGCAGGCTTGCACCAATGGGCACTAGTTGCCCGGATCATTTTTTACGTACCAAAATTTCTCCGTTGGTATTAAATTTATCTACCGGAGAAAATATCGATGATACTGCCGCTATCAAAGAAAAGATAGCACCATTATTTGAAGCTTACAGGTTGATGTACGCTGAGTATTATAACCATTGCAAACATCCAAACAGCCCTGCAATAAGGGATGCAAACCCGGTAATTATTTTATACCCCGGCGTGGGCATGTTTAGTTTTGCAAAAGATAAGCAGACCACCAGGGTAGCCTCAGAATTTTATATAAATGCCATCAACGTTATGAGAGGTTCCGAAGCCGTAAGCGAGTATACCTCGCTGCCAAGGCAGGAAGCTTTTAACATTGAATACTGGTTATTAGAGGAAGCAAAATTACAGCGCATGCCTAAGCCCAAAGCATTAAGCGGCAAGATAGCACTGATAACCGGTAGCGCTGGAGGAATTGGAAAAGCCATCGCTAAAAAGTTTGCGGAAGAAGGTGCCTGTGTTATTATCAACGACATTAATGAAGAGCGCCTGCAAAACGCTATGAAGGAATTTGAGCAGCAATTTGGCAAAGATGTAGCAGCCTCTTCCTTGCTGGATGTAACTGATAATGCCACTATTGAAAAAGCATTTGCGGCAACAGTACTGGCATTTGGCGGTATAGATATTATTGTAAATAACGCCGGCATCAGTATTTCAAAATCTATCACTGATCATTCTATTGAAGATTGGGACAAGCTGTATAATATTTTAGTAAAGGGGCAATTTTTAGTATCAAAAGCTGGCGTAGAAATTATGCGCAAACAAAATATTGGTGGCGATATTGTAAACATCGTTTCTAAAAATTCTATAGTGGCAGGCCCTAATAATGCGGGTTATGGTTCTGCAAAGGCAGCGCAGGCGCACCTTACAAGGTTATTAGCGGCAGAGCTTGGCGGCGATAAGATAAGGGTGAATACGGTAAATCCGGATGCAGTTATTTCCGACTCAAACATTTGGGCCGGCGGCTGGGCAGAGGGGCGTGCAAAAGCATATGGCATAACAATTGAAGAATTACCCGCTTACTATGCAAAACGTACGTTGCTAAACGAAGCCATTTTACCGGAAGATATCGCCAATGCTTGTTTCGTTTTTGTAGGCGGCTTACTAAAAAAATCTACCGGCAATAGCCTAAATGTAGATGGCGGCGTAGCAGCCGGTTTTTTGAGGTAAAGGGTTTATTATTAGGAAAGCGAGGCAGCTAATTATAACAGGTTTAAGTTGTTAAAAAGCAATAAGCTATGTAAATCACGCAAGCGTATTCAAACCGTTACCCTGAAGGGTTACACTCCCCTCTCTTTTGGAGAGGGGCTGGGCGGTGAGGTAAAAACAAAAAAACAATGCATCAATTAGCATTTAAAATGAAATTATTTAAAGGCTACGAAGCCGAATACAAACGCAGGCACAATGAGTTATGGCCAGAGCTTGCCTTGTTATTAAAGCAAGCAGGCATTAGTAATTATTTTATTTTTTTAGATGAAACAACCAATGAACTTTTTAGCAGCTTCACCATAAATGAGGGCACCGGAATAGAAAAATTACCACAGGAACCGATAATGAAAAAATGGTGGGCGTACATGAAAGATATCATGGAAACCAATGAAGATAATTCGCCGGTGGCAATGGCTTTGCAACAAGTTTTTTACCTGCCATAATCTACTTACCAATAAAAATAGTAACGATGTTATTGAATAGCAATTTAATTGAAGAAAGTAATAAAGCCTTTTTGGGTGCACATGCAAATGCGTACAGTTTTGTAGGTGATACTATCCCTGAAGTAGAAGAGGTAATTAAAAAATTGGCAGCTTTTCAGGTAGCGATACCTAGCTGGGCTTTGGGCACCGGCGGCACAAGGTTTGGGCGTTTTAGCGGTGGTGGCGAGCCAGGTAACCTGGAACAAAAAATTGAGGATATCGGGCTGATACATGCGCTCAACAAATCAAGCGGCGCCATCTCCCTGCATATTCCATGGGATATACCAGCCGATGCACAGGCTATAAAAGAACTGGCTGCACAACATGGGCTGCTGTTCGATGCCGTAAATTCTAACACATTTCAAGACCAGCCAGGTCAGGCTTTAAGTTATAAGTTTGGTTCGCTGCAGCATGTTGATAAAGCAGTGCGGCAGCAAGCGGTAGAACATAATATTGAAGTGATAAAACAAGGCGTTGCGCTGGGCTCAAAATCATTGAGCATCTGGCTATCGGATGGCTCTTGTTTCCCTGGACAATTAAATTTTA
>JAYVUJ010000226.1:0-2452 GCA_043788035.1 Ferruginibacter sp.
TACACCAGCAATAAACCAATAGCGCCGCCCATGAGGCAAAGTAATGCGGCTTCCATTAAAAACTCGAACAAGATGCTGGAACGCCTGGCACCTATGGCTTTTTTTAGACCTATCATGCTAGTTCTTTCTTTAACGGTTACAAACATAATATTAGCTATGCCGAACATGCCTACAACGAGGCTAACGATGCCGATAAGGCCGCCAACAATATCTACCGTGCCAAATAAGCCACTAATGGCCTTGCTAAAAGCTTCTACGCTGTTGAGTGAAAAGTTATCTTCCTGCGTGGGGCTTAGCCGGCGTATTTGCCGCATAACGCCTTGCAGCTCGTTTGTAAATTGTTCGGTAGATACATTGTTTTTTCCCTTGGCTATTAATACGGGATTGCTATATTTTTCTGCAATTATTTGTTTGGCGAAATTATACGGAAGCATAACGCAATTGTCGTTATCCATACCGATAAAATTTTTGCCTTCTTTTTTTATTACGCCTACAATTGTAATTCGCTTGCCTTGTATTTCAAAATATTTGCCGATGGCCCGCTCCGCAGTGCCATATAATTTTTCTGCATTATCGTATCCCATTATGCCTATGGCACTGCCGCTATTAAATTCAGCAGAGGAAATATACCGCCCGTATGCAAATGAAATAGGCTGTACACCCATTTGAGACTCTGTTATGGCAAATACGGTGGCGTTACTAATTACATCATCTTTATAAGAAAGTGTACCGCTGGAACGCATTAAAAAACTTATCTGGTCCAGCAGTTCGGAGCGCTGTTTTATAAGCCCCATTTCCTCGTACTTCATAACAGGCCTTGCACGAAATTTCCAAAAAGGCTTATCTGGGCCACCGCTATATTCCCATTTATCTATGTAGATGGTTTTAGAGCCAAGGCTGCTTACTTCATTTTGGATATTGTACTGCAGGCTATTGACTGTTGCCAGCACGCCTATGATACAAAAAATACCAAAAGCCACACCAATAAGGCTTAGCCCGGTGCGTAATTTATTAACCCTCAGCTCCTGAAAAGTGAGGCGTAAAGAATTGCCAAGAATCTGAAGCGTCTTTCGCATAGTTCAAAAATACAATAAGGAAATTTATTGTAGCGTAAAAATTGATAAATGGTTATTGCCCCCGGTGAGCCACCTTTTAAAAGTGGCTCACCGGGGGCAATCGGTAAGAGTTTACTCATTAAATACTATCATGCACTTTTTTGTTTAATTGATTTTTTATGATGATTAAAATAGTGATGGCAAATTGTATACTATCAGATAACTTAAATAGAGTATCGCCGTTCCATTTAATTTGGTTTCGTTATTTTTATAACAATGGAAAGTTTTCAAATTGTAATATTCATCATGGCGATACTGATTGGTTTATCGGCGTTTGCAGATAAGCTAAAGTTGCCTTACCCTATTTTATTGGTGGGTGTTGGTTTACTGATAGGTTTTGTGCCCGTGGTGCCAGACCTTGCCCTTAACCCCGAAATAGTGTTCCTTATTTTTTTGCCGCCATTGTTGTATGATGCGGCTTTTAAAACTTCGTGGCACGAATTTAAAACCGCCATAAGGCCAATTTCTACCTTAGCAATAACATTAGTTTTTTTTACAACGATAACTGTTGCAGTGGCGGCTCATTATTTTATACCAGGCTTTAGCTGGCCATTGTCGTTTGTGCTGGGGGCCATTGTATCGCCGCCAGATGCGGTTGCGGCCACGGGTATTATAAAAGGGCTTGGCTTAAATAAAAAAGTGGTCACCATTTTAGAGGGAGAGAGCCTGGTGAACGATGCCTCTGCATTGATTGCTTACCGGTATGCAGTTGCGGCGGTTACCACTGGCGTATTTGTGTTTTGGAAAGCAGGGCTGGAATTTTTATGGGTGGCTGGCGGCGGTATTATTGCCGGTATTATTATTGGTTATTTATTTATAACCGTACATAAAAAGATAACCCACAATTCAATTGTTGAAACGAGCCTAACATTGCTGGCGCCCTACATAGCTTATTTATCTGCAGAGCATATCCACGTATCTGGTGTGCTGGCAGTTGTTTGCGCAGGGCTGATGGTAACCTGGCGTGCGCCAGAAATATTTTCTTACCAAACCCGTTTGCGTACCCGTGCCGTTTGGGATACTGTTATCTTTTTACTGAATGGCATTATATTTATTTTGATTGGGCTGCAGTTGCCTGTAATATTAAAAGAAATAAAAGGATATTCATTTGTAGAGTTGCTAGGTTATGGTTTAATCATAAGTTTAGTAACCATATTGGTGCGTATTATGTGGGTGTTTGCAGGGGTTTATGGCAACAAAATATTCCCGTCTAAAAAGAAACCTTTTTTGCCGGATGAAAATGGGCATGTGCAAGAAGAAATACCCTGGAAGAACGTATTGATAGTTGCGTGGACGGGTACCCGTGGGGTAGTATCGCTGGCAACCGCACTGGCACT
>JAYVUJ010000227.1:0-2743 GCA_043788035.1 Ferruginibacter sp.
CATTCCCTACTGTCCCCACTTTTGGGTTTTTATATACCATCCCTTCAATTGTACATTGGCTATTATTATTATTATCTATCAGCTTATTAGCAGTTTTAATAATTAAGCCTGTAAATAAAACCTTTCAGGTATGCTTGCTTATAGCTGAGCTAAGCTCCTGCCTGTTAGACCAAAATCGTTGGCAGCCATGGGAATACCTTTATTTGTTTGTGCTACTTATTTTTATATTGAATAAGAATAAACCATCTATTATAACTACCTGTTTTATTATAATGTTAGCTACCGTTTATTTTTATAGCGGCGTACATAAATTTAATCAAAACTTTGTAAACAATGTGTGGGAAACACTATTTTTAAAAAGGTATTTAAAAATCCACGCTTTACCCTTCCAAAGCCATTGGCTACATTTTACAGGTTTTACATTACCAGTTATTGAATACCTTGCAGGAATATGCCTGCTATTTACCAAAACAAAAAAATTAGCCGCCGTTACGCTGATAGCGATGCACCTTATTATTTTGATAGTTATTGGCCCATTCGGGATACACTATAATAAAATTGTTTGGCCATGGAATGCGGTCATGATTTTTTACCTGTACCTGATTTTTATTAAAGGAAAAAGCAACCTGCCAGGGCTGTTTATTTCAATGGATATGCGCAACAAAGTTATACTTGCCAGCTGGGCCGTTTTACCGGCATTTAATTTTATTGGGCTTTGGGATAATTATCTATCCTGGAATATCTATTCGTCTTCCTTACCAAATATGCTGGTTTGCATTAAAGATACTTCTACAGCAAACGCCCTTGGCAGCTTTGTAAATAATAATGATCCTCAAAAAATATGTAATGGAAATGCACTGTTGAATATTCAGAAATGGGCAATGCAAGAAATGAGCGTACCGCCTTACCCTGAAGAACGTGTGTACGAAAAAATTAAAAAGCATTGGACAAAAAATTTCCCTTTGTCCAATGCTACTTTTATTATTTATTATTATCCATTTAAGCCTGGTGTAAGCCCTTATGAAAAATAGCTCAAATTAGTTTTAGGAGTTAACGTGAGCAAGGTTTCATAAATAAGCCTAATGGTATTTTCAACATCGCTTTTATGCAGCATTTCAACGGTAGTATGCATGTACCGCAGTGGCATAGAAATAAGCACACTTGGGCATCCATCGTTGGCATACGCAAATGCGTCTGTATCAGTTCCTGTGCTTCTGCTAACCGTATGTAATTGCACAGGGATATTGTTTTTATCAGCTACATCCTGCACTACTGCTAATAATTTATTGTGTACTGCCGGCCCAAAAGTTAGTGAAGGCCCTTTGCCGCAAACCGTATCGCCTTGTATTATTTTACTTATCATCGGCGTTGAGGTATCATGGGTAACATCGGTAATAATAGCAATGTCTGGCTTAATCCTGCGGGCAATCATCTCGGCGCCACGCAAGCCAATTTCTTCCTGTACCGCATTTACAATGTACAAACCAAAAGGCAGTTTCTTTTTATTTTCCTGCAGCAGCCTGGCTACCTCAGCAATCATAAAGCCACCTATTCGGTTATCAAATGCCCGGCCAATTAAATAATCATAAGCCAGCTCTTCGTAACCATCTTCGTAAGTGGCTACCGCACCAATGTGGATGCCTAAGTCATCTACTTCTTTTTTAGTACGGGCACCGCAATCTAAAAACAAGTTTTCTACTTTAGGCTGAGGTTCTTTATTCTCAGCATTTGCCAAACGGGTATGTATTGCCGGCCAGCCAAATACAGCTTTTACCGGGCCTTTTTTGCCATGCACCAGCACCCGCATAGACGGGGCAATTTGGTGATCTACGCCACCATTGCGTTTCAGATATATCAACCCTTCCGGAGAAATGTAATTTACAAACCAGCTTATTTCATCTGCATGTGCTTCTATCACTACTTTAAACGGGGCATCCGGGTTTATTACACCCACTGCTGTACCATAAGCGTCAGTAAAAAATGTATCCGTATATGGCTTTATATATTCCAGCCATAATTTTTGTCCGCTGCTTTCAAAACCAGTTGGTGATGGGTTGTTGATATAATCCCTTAAAAATGCATAACTTTTTTCAGTCAGCAAGACCTTTGGTGCTTTTTCTTTTTTTACAGCTTTTTCTTTTGCCATCAGAGTTTAAATTTTTACAAAATAACTAAATACTTGCCATCATGAAATAACTGCATGTACAACATACAACAGTGTTAAAAAAAGTTTAAAATTATTGGGAGGGGGATAAAAGGGACGCAATTATTTGTATGCAATTACAATAATACCGGACTTTACAGTATCGCTTTTATGATTTGCTTTATCTTTCATCATAAAGCGAAAATAGCAACTGTCGTTATGATCGCATTTTGAACCTATGGTAGTATAACCAGGATTATTTACACCATTTGAGTAAGAAATAATGATATTGCCACTCAAGTTTGGGGTGGTAGGAAAGGTTGGTATTTGCCTCCTTTCTGAAAAACTCCCAGCAGGGCAGTTGATGCTTACTTTTTGGATATACATCGTATCTATAACATCTCCTTCTGCATCAGTAAAAGTAAGGTTAAACTTAATTATCTGATCAACCTGTAACTGGCTTGTATTTACAGATTGGTAAGTCAACTTCGGCGTAGAAGAATAATTTTCCTTCGAACATCCTAAAAAACACAAACAAAACAGCCCAATTAAAATAGTGTTACGCATCTTTGTAAATTATTATACAAATTTACTGATACA
>JAYVUJ010000228.1:0-8394 GCA_043788035.1 Ferruginibacter sp.
TTTTCTTTCTCCCCGCATGACAACCACCCAAAAAAACGCCATCTCCTCACCTGCTGAAGGGCTGGAAGTGTACGATTTAACCCTTCACAAAAAATGCGTCTACACAGGAAGTGTCTGGGAAACCGTAACCTCATCTTAAATACTATTATTATGCAACTAAAATTCAAAAACGAGCACATTTTTTTCGCAATAGAAAGCATTTGGACAAATTTAGATTACAGGTTTAAATTTCAGGTAAACCAGCTAATAACGGCCAATGGTTATGAAGATTTTATACAGACAATAGAAGTGCCCGAAGATATTTTATTGCAGATATTTAAAGCGGTAAGCTCGCAGCCAGAGGGCGTTGCAGCATTCATTAATAAAGCCATGTTAGCAGAGCTGTTACCCCAAATAGAAGTAGATAGTAACCTGCAGAAGGTACAGGATGGTAAAGAGCAGCCCAATGAAAGTGCAAGGCTATTAATTGCCATTAACGAAATTAATAATGCTAACAAAGCAACAAAAGCAGCTAAAATACTAAATGGCAAAACACAAATTTTATCATAAAAACCAATAATAAAAATGAAGACTTTAAATTTTAATGTGCCATTAGTTGGCATGGATGGCGTAAATGTGCCAGCAACATCGCTTGCAAAAACACTCAGCGAAGTTATTGCCACAGAAACCGAGGGTAAAACTTTAAAGCTGTACGGATGGCACAAAGAGTTACAAGTTGGTAATGCGCTGTGGTTGGATGATAGTGATACCCGGGACCTTGAAAAATTAATTGAAGAAAATAAACGACTGTTTATTTATGTAAAAGGTCAGTTGCTGGATATAATAAAAAATGCTGCAGAAGCAAAATAGAGAAAAAAAATTTATTAGTACTGCCATCTTGCAAAGGATGGCATTTTTATGTCTTAAATCTTGTCCTTTTCCCCTCCCCCTATCCACCGCATTTTTGTTGCAGATTTTAATCCGCACAAAACAAAAAAATGCTTCAGGAGATATTCGCCTATATAAGAAAATTTCACTCTCCGGAGGCTAGCCTTGTGGTTATTTTACTTTTAGGTGCCACCCTTACGCTCGGTACCATCTATCAAAAATCATCTAATAAATACACCGCCGGGTTAGAGGTTAGAACCGGCATATTAGAGGCGCAAAAAGATAGCATACAACGAGCCATGCAGGCTGCCCTTGATAACTGCCACGAAAGCTCTATACAAGAGCGGCTGGATAAAATTCGTCAGCTTGAAAACTATTCCAGGTTACAAGATTCTATTATTAAAAATTTAAGAGCAATAAAATGAAACAACGTATAATTTTAATCATCATTGCAGCCGCAATTTTTTCTTTTTGGCCACAAAATAAAATGCCGGCACAAAGCCAGCCATCCACAACGGATGCTCCTGCTGCAGCACAATCGGCCACATTAAATGCCAAAGAAAAAAAGCTGGAGAAAAAACTAACCGATGGCAAAGAAACCATACTGGATGAAATTACCCGCATTAAAAATTTACCACCAAAAACCGTGATAAAAAATAACATCAAAACAGTGTATAAAGATGTGCCGCATTTTGTGTACATCGATACTTGCATGGGTAAAATAAGGCCAGATACATTTTTAAGTATAAATGTTTACGATACTATACCCCCTGCTGTTATGCCGTTTAAAAAAGCAAACTTTTTTCAAAAAATATTTGGTAAAATTTTTCATCGCAATAACAAATGAAAATACTCACCGCCATTTTATTTGTGTCCGCTATTTCATCGTGTACTGCTACAAAAAAAAATGTAAGCAGCACTCACCAGTTATTGGACAGTTCGGCAAATTCAACCACGGAGGCTATGCATTCCATTAACCTGGATAGTTCAGTAAAAACAATCGATCAATCCATTTTTACAAAATTCACTGAAACAGGATTTCAACCGTTGGAAATAGATTCAGTATACCCCCCACTGCGCCCGTTACCAAATGGAATGCTTGTAATAAAAAGCCCCAACCCGGGCAAGCAAATTATACTGCTGCCAAAAACTATCACCGCAGAAAAATCACTCAACAATATTGCATCCGAAACACACCTGCAGAAGAGAGACACAGGATATAGCGCAGAAAAAAAAGCCGTGCAGATCCACACCGAAAAAACGGAATCAATCAAAAAGAAAATTTCAATTGGGTTTAATTGGTGGTGGTTATTACTATTGCTTTTGCTGCCTTTTTTATCGCCTCAGTTCAGGCAAAAATTAATTGATAAAATCAAAATTTTCGTACCATGACAGGGCAAAATCTCTTTGATACTTTACAAATAAATAAAAGCATCGTAAGCAATAATGGCACCATCCTTATTGCGGATGTGGCAACCGTGCTTAATGCAAAAACATCGCAGCTGCTGGCCAATAAAGAACGGTATGCAGCCATTGCCAGGCATTTTGCAAACCCTGGGTTAAAATGGTGGCTGGTAGCTGTTATACACGAAATGGAGTGCAGTCAGAATTTTAACCGGTACCTCGGCAATGGCGAACGCCTAGATAGGGTAACCACCCTGGTACCGGCCGGTCGTGGCCCCTTCGCCAATTTTGAAGAAGGTGCCATTGATGCCTTAAAATTACAGGGTGCCGATAAAATAACAGACTGGAGCATAGATAATGTACTCTACTTTTTAGAGGGGTACAATGGGTATGGCTACAGCAAATATCAACACATAAATAGTCCTTACTTATGGAGTGGCAGCAACCACTACACAAGCGGAAAATATATTGCAGATGGCAAATACGATAGCAATGCAATTAGCCAGCAAATTGGGGTTGCGCTGATGTTAAAAGCGATAATCTACAAATAGTTAGTGAATAAAATTGCCCGTTTTATCCAATCCTGCGAAAACCAAGCCCTGTCTGTTTTTACAGAGAGGGGCTGTTTTTAAAATTTGTTTTTTATTAATTGGATTTTAGATTTCCCCCGGCGCTGTGTTTTAACACGGGCGCCTTTTTTTATTGTCCTTTTCAACGGCTGGCGCCCTGCCTACTTTAGTAACAAGTTTTACTCATAACTCATAATTCATAACTAAAGCAATTGGTAAGCATAAACATTTCCACGCCATCAGTATTCGATGTTAAACTGGATTTTCCCACCAGTTGGAACGAGCTGCTGCCCGCAGAAATATTATTTATAAGCAGCCAATTGCTGCTGCAGAGTGATGATACCATGGTTCGTGCCCCAATAATAAAGCACCTTATTGATAGCCGAACTAAACAGGCGGGGCAAGAGTTGCCTAAAGACTGGTTTTTAAAAATAGATGCCGAGCAATTTGTAATTGATGCTTATCCTTTGGTAGATTTTATTTTTAGTGACAATAATTTAACCAACGCCCCGCAGCCTATAAAAATACAAGGCCGCACCCTGCACCCCCAGCTATTTGAAAACATTACCTGTGCCGAGTATGAGGACTGCGAAGTATTAACCATGCAGCTTAATAAAGAAAATGGTACAGATTTATTGGCTCGCCTCTCTGCAATTTTATTTCGCACAAAAACAGTAGATGGCATAGAGCCTTACATGAAGATAAACCCGGTAACGGCGCAATACGTTACCTATGCCACCGATAAAATAGTAGCACAATTTTTAAAAATACCAGCCGAGCAATTATATGCCCATTTTATTTGGTACAGCGGCTGCAGGGCACAATTGCCAACAATGTTTCCAACGGTGTACGACGGCGGAGCCAGCGGAGAGGTAGACATGATGGCGTTTACAAAATGTATTCATTTTGGCGCTGGACAAAAAAACGGCAGCCGCGAAAAAATACGCACCATGAAGCTATACGAATTTATGTTTGAAATGGAGCTGGAAGCCCAACGTGCCGCCGAGCAAGAGGCGCAGTACGAGGCGATGAAGAGCAGGTAAAAATTATAACTTATAAATAAAAAAATGATCGCAGATTACATAAATTATTTCCGCTCGCTCGCAGTAGCACACAAAGATCTGCTGCATAATCCGCTAAGCGAAGGTGCAGATGGCCCCGCCGAAGGATCTCACTTCACTACCGTATCGGTAGATGAAGTACTAAGTGCGCTACGCTCCGGTATCAGCTTCCCGTGCATTTGCCTGGAGCTGTACGAAATTCAAACGCAAAGCCAGGTTGTAGAAGATATTAAACTGTTGCCAAAAGGCGCCTTCATGGTAATTGACAACCCTGCAGACAATAGTTTTGCGGAAATTACGGCAAGTCGCGTAAAAACCGAAGCCATCGTTTTTGATATATTGAAACAAATTTGGCAACACCACTACGCCCCCGGTGTAGATACTTGCCTGGCACCATTTAATTTTTTCGATTTCGACAAAATAAATATCACCCCGGTTGGGCCAATCTTCAGCGGCCAGTACGGCCACCGGGTAGTTTTCGATTTCGAATTACAAAACACAGTAGATATAACAGAAGCCCCGGAAGCAGGTGTATTCACTTTTTAATTATAAAAATGCCCGACATCAAACAAACCTTCATCCAACGTGCCCTGCAGGATTACATGCTGCAGGTGGAGGCAGGCATGCGCCAGGCAGCCGTACGCAATAAGGTAGGTATAACAAACGAAGGCATTAACTCATTATCGCATAAAATTTTACAGCTCGGCGGCGGTGCCCTTGGCCAGTTATCATTTTTAGATTACCTGCGTTTTGTAGATATGGGTGCCGGCCGTGGCCATCCGCTAGGCGGTTTAAAAGCCGTTGAAGTAACACTGCAGGCCAGCCGCCACACCGGCGCTGCCCTGGTAGCTGATAAAATTCGTAAGCCAAAAAAGATCTATGCAAAAGTGGCCTACGGAAAATTAAATTATTTAATAGGCAAATTAAGCTTCGGATACACCGAAGAAGTAATAGCACAACTAAAAGAAGAGCTTAAAACCGCATAGAATTCGTGTAATTCGTGCATTAAAATTCGTGTAATAAAAATGGAAATCAACCTGCTAAAAAAGCCCTACGAAGTAAGCCTTTCCGGAAACCCGGTTTCATTCACTTTCGCCCTTTCTCCCTATGGCGCTGCTCAGCAGGCTCTTGATATCCGTTTACAAATCCGAATTCTGGTAGAGCAAGCCTTCGACTCCGGCATTTTTACCGAAGTAAGGGCGCAGGATTTTTACCCAACATCCGATGGACAGATTACCATGCAAATTCAAACTATGCTGGATCCGTACTTAGATTATTATTTTCCAAGAATAACTTTAAAAAATCCTGTTCAGGCACTAAATCAGCGCAAGCGGTATAAAATATCCTGGTTGCTGCAGCAGGCCGGTGCTGTTATCAGCGGCCCTTCAGAAAGTGCTGTGTACTATATCGTAAAAAGTGGTTTAAATTACGAAAGCTGGCACCCCAGCGAATTTTTTACCACTAAAATAATAGCAGAAAAAAAACCACTTCTATTTCAAGCTGCAGGTGAAAAATGTGGTGCAGAAGAAATAAAATATTTTTGCTGGATGTACCCATTTGCAGACAATGCAGATCAAATAGTAACAATAAGGTATTACCTGAATGACAACACTTTTATATCCATTGATAGCAATGCGGTAAGCGGTGGCAAATGGGGCGTTTTTTGTACCCCGGCAGGGCTGGCTCAATCGGGTTTTTTTATAACTTATAGCAATGTAACTGTAGTTCGTTGGTCGCTGCAGGTTAAAGCTGGCAGTGTAATTATTGTAAACGAATATTTTTTTGAAGTAGACCAGCGAAATTTTTACAATGCAAACCAGTTGTTGTATAGAAATAGTATCGGCGGCATAGAAACCATTCGCCTGCGTGGGCAGGTTGATTTTGCAGCCGATTACGATCGCCAACTGGCACAAAAAACATTGCCTCCAAGCTGGTACAATAATTTAAACCTGCTGCCCATAGCCAGCGACGAAAGTGTGGAAGAGCTTACCAATTATGTGGGAGATACAGGATTTATAAGCAAGCCAGCCTGCGATAAATTGAGAGACCTGTTTTTATCAAAACAAAAAGTAGAACTAATTAATGGCCGTTTTTTGCCAATAAATATAAATTTAAAAAAGGCTAAATTTTTTACTAACAAAGATAGCCTGATAAGCACTTTAATAGAGTGGAGCCCTGCATATGGCAATAGTTTTTATACCCCCAAAAATTATATGCCCAACACCCGTACCTGTCCGGCACTGCAAAGCCTTATTGTTCGGCAGGTAAACGCCAGTAAGTTGCAAATAATGTATGCCTTGCAAACGCCGTACGACCTGGTAGAAATACAGGTAATAATTAACGGCACAACCTACACCTACAAGTATAGCGGCAACACAAAAACAATTATTCAGCCGTTTGCCAATCCGGCAACAACCGACCCGGTAAATATTACCATCCGGGCACGTACCGTTTGCGATGAAAATATCACCCCGGTTGATTATGGACCATTTTCAACGGTATTACTTTCGGTAGTTGCCAACCAGCCACCGGTAGCCAACGATGATTATTATATTATCAACAGCGGCTACAATAGTGCAGTTACTTTATCCCCCTCGGCACTGGCCAATGATAGCGACCCTGACGGTGATTTAATTGAAGCCATTGCCGCAAGCGGTACCACAAATGGTGGAGGAGCTTTCTCTATCAATGCTTTGGGCATTATTCAATATACGCCTGTTAACAGCGGCTACACCGGCAACGATTATTTCGATTATCAAATTCGCCAGGTAGGTGGCAGTACCCTGGTAACTGGCAGAGTGCATATAACCGTTGGAATTTTTAATTATGTTTTTGCCAAAATTGTAATCCGCAATTTTTCTTCAGATGTTCAACTAAATGAAAATAAAACCTTCGGCGATGTGTGGGTTGATTTTTTCAGTAACTCCGCAGGTACCACACCGGTAGATATTACTGCGCAAGCCCTAACTATCAGCCTTACAGATGTTTACAGAGCAGGCAGCACCATAGGCACCACACCGGTTAGTAATACAATAACAAATATCGACTATACCCGTACCGGCACTGGCACAAAAATGTTATTATTTAGCGGCCAGTTAACCGATAACGTTCGCAACCCTTCCAATGGTAATACTTCCTATTACCAACATGCATTTCAGGTTAATGCTGGCACAGGGTATACGCCTATTTAGGTTGTCCTTTTAAGTGCCCACACCATTAGCCAATTTTGGTTATGAGTGTACGTACAGATCAGGTTAACATTAATGTAAGCATTAATGGCAATGCCGCACAAAATCAGCTAAACGAGCTGAGGAAAAAAGCTGCAGAAATATCTGCCAGTATGGTAGGCCTTAAAAAAAATACACAGGAATGGATAGATAAAAACAAAGAACTATCGGTTGTTAACTCCCAAATGTCGGAGTTAAAAAAGACGATAGGCATTACTTCTCTATCTTTAAAAGAGCTTGCCAACGAGCAGAAAAAATTAGCCGCCCTTTTCCGGTCATCCGTGCCGGGATCCGACGAATATAAAGCTTATGCAAAACAGTTGGATGCAGTTGCCAGCCGCATTTACAACGTGCAAAATAACGTGTCCGGATTGGGTGCAGTTTTTTCAAAAATAAAAGACGAAATCAAGCAGTTCGGCCTGGTAGCCCTCGGCTATCTTGGATTTCAATTTATTACCGAACAATTTAAAAACATTATCCAGGGTGCTGGTAAGCTGAGTGATCAGCTGGCAGATCTTCGCCGTGTTGCTGGCCTTACTGCCGAAGAAGCCAATAATTTAAATAAAAGCCTTAGCGGCATCGATACCAGGACAAGCGTGTCTGGATTGCGTGATATCGCCATCATTGCCGGTAAGCTCGGTGTTGCAAAAGAAGATATATTTGGTTTTACAAAAGCAGTTGATCAACTTGTAGTTTCGCTCGGAGATGAACTTGGAAATGCTGATCAGATTACAACTTCCCTTGGAAAAATACTAAATGTTTTTGATGGCAAAGTAACCGGCGATAGTATTTCAAAATTAGGCAATGCATTTGTTGAGCTGGCAAATTCGGGCGTGGCCACCGGGGGTTTTATTGCTGATTTCGATCAGCGTTTATCAGGCATTGCTAAAAGTGCAGGCATTGGTCTGGGTGCATTAAGTGGCCTGGGCGCCGGGCTTGAAGAAATGGGCAGCCGCGTAGAAAGCTCCAGCACGGCCATGCAAAAACTGATAGTTAAAATTGCAGCCGATATCCCTGCAGCCGCAAAAATTGCGGGCCTCAGCGCAAAAGATTTTAATAAATTATTTGCCAACGACGGCACCGAAGCCATTTTAAAATACAGCGAAGGCCTGGTTAAAAATAAAAAGGCTTTTTCCGAAATTGTAAACTCGTTAAAAGATGCAGGCGAAGAAGGTACCCGTACCATTGAAACCATTACAAAATTGGGAAGCAACACCGATATTTTGCGGCAACGTATTGATCTTGGAAAAAAATCAATGGAAGATA
>JAYVUJ010000229.1:0-10538 GCA_043788035.1 Ferruginibacter sp.
CAATTAGCCCAGATGCAGTTGCACAGGTTAAAACATGGTTTGTACAAAAAAAGGTAAATGATGCTCTTTCTTTAGACACGGTATCTTACCTGCAATGGAGGATGTTCCAGCCCGCAAATGGTGGTGGTACAGGACAAAGTTTCTTTCCTGTAATTACTTACGCCGATGAATTGTTTATGCGTGCTGAATTAGCTACTACAGGAATAACTGCGGAAGATCCAAAAGCATTGTATTATGCTGGCATAGATGCATCTGTAACATTTTTTGATGCAGTTGCAGCTAACGCACAGCTTTCCGATTATATAGCATTGACACCTGCAGAGTTGGTAGCCTATAAAGCTGCGCCAGCCATAGTATATAATCCTGCAAAAGTGTTGGAACAAATAGCGATACAGGCTTATTTAAATTTTTATAAACAGCCTAACGAAGCATGGGCTTTATACAAAAGGACAGGTATGCCAAATGCAAGCACAGCACTTGCCAACGAAAATATAATCATTGATGGAACGCTTTTCCAAATTGCAAGAAGAGCGGCATTAAGTGCCCCTTCTACAAGCGACCTTAACGGATCAAACAAGCAAATAGCTTTAGATGCAATGCAAGCAGACGCTGATTTCGGTACAGGTTTCGATGACTTGTACGGACGCGTTTGGTGGGATAAAAAATAATAATTAAATTGTATAAATAACTCCAGGTTAATTATGTGCCTGGAGTTATTTATTTTTCCGCTGTAATTAAACATGTAACATTGCCGATAATTATCTTAGCCAATTTTTATAAATGCAAAAAAAAATCATCACAATAATACTATTACTTTTCGCATGCTCCGCAATACAGGCGCAGGTAAACAACGACCCTGCAATACAATTCAAAAAAATATTTTTTTACCCGCTGCTGGATGTACAACAACAAAAAACTATAACTATAAAGAAGGGCAATAAGCCATTATTATTATTTATAGTTTTATCTCCTGAATGCCCCCTTTGCCAAAACTATACCAAGCCACTAAACGAACTGCAACAAAAGTTTAACCGACAAATAAGCATGTACGGCATTGTGCCTGGCACTGCTTACACAACCAAAGATATGGCTGCCTTTCAAAATAAATACCATATTGCCTATCCGATATTGATTGATGCCGAACAAAAATTTACGCAGTACCTGAAGGCTACCGTAACCCCGCAAGTAATTTTATTAGATAAAGAAGGGACACTTATTTACACAGGCGCTATAGATGATTGGGTGCAGGCGCAAGGTAAAAAAAAGCAACAACCAACACAGCACTATTTGCAGGATGCTATACAACAAAGCCTGCAGCCTGAAGTTGTGAAAATTAAAAAGACAACAGTATTCGGTTGTAAAATCAACGATCATTAAAATGAAAAACTTACTATATATTTTTTTGTTATTTTTTAGCAATATTTCGGCAAAGGGCCAGGAGCTAAATTTTTATAAAGATATCAGTCCTATCATTCAAGCCAAATGTGCCCCATGCCACCACAGCGGCGGGGGCACACCTTTTTCTTTAATAACTTTTGAGGATGTTAGCAAGCGGGCAAGCTTTATAAAAGAGGTGGTGCAAAGCCGCTACATGCCGCCGTGGCATGCCGATAATAAGTATGTGCATTTTGCAAACGACAGGTCTCTATCCAATAAAGAAATTGACACGCTTATAAAATGGATTGATAATAAAGCGCCTGAAGGAAAAAAAATGCCTGCTTTGTCTGCATTGCCAGAAGTGGTAAGTGGTACTAAGTATAGTAGAAAGCCCGACATGGTATTACGGGTAACCGACAGCTTTAAAGTGAAAGGCGATAATGTGGAAAGGTTTGTAATTTTTAAGATCCCATTTGAATTGCAATCAACTCAAAATGTTGAAGCTATCGAACTTTATAGCAATAATAAAAAGCTAATCCACCATGCCAATTATGCTATACACGAAGTGGAAGATACAGCTGTTGATATTTATAATACGGATGCTTTAGTGAACCTTTCGGAAAATGATCCTTCAAGAGTAAATCAGTATAATCCATATAAAAAGATAATGACTTATTACGGCGGATGGATACCTGGCACCACCTACGAATATTACCCTAAAGAATTTGGATGGGTAATGCCCAAACGTGGCGTAGTGTTGCTAACAGTGCATTTTGCACCCTCAGCCGTAGAGGAAGAAAGTATTTCTTCTATTAATTTATTTTTTAAAAAAACGCCCATCTCCCGCCCTGTAAAAGTAATTAGCTTTGGCAGTGGCGGCATAGGCGAAAAGCAAATAGACCCTATTTTTTATATTAGGGCAAATGATAAAAAAACCTTCACATTAGAGGTCACTAATCCTGGCGTTGATTTGTCTGTGTTATCTGTATGGCCGCATATGCATTATATTGGCAAAGAGTTTAAAGCTTATATTGTTACCACATCTGGCGATACAATCAATATGGTACACATCCCCGAATGGGATTTTCGCTGGCAGGAAATTTATCGAATGAAAAGGTTAGTAAAAGTGCCTAAAGCCTCAGTAATGCATATTGAGGGCACCTACGACAATACTGCCCAAAACCCTGCTAACCCAAATAATCCGCCAAAGACTATTTTTTCAGAAGGAAGCATGTTATCTACCGATGAAATGATGACTTTACTAATGGTGTACTTGCCGTATGAAGATGGAGACGAAAAAATAAATATAGAGTAAAGCCTCCCTACCCTTTAAAGGAGGGTGCTGGAGTATTCAATATATAGCATTTCGATTTGCAAAAGTAAGAAAAGCCAATAGTATTCAAATTTATAAAAGTATCACGATGGGCAGAGCCTGAAACCCTCCTTTGGAGAGCAGGGAGGCTTTAATAGGAAAATTGTAATGCACAACAAACGTACTGATTGCCAGCCGAAAAAATAAATTAGATAGATGAAGTTATGGTTTCGCACTATATTATTGTTGTTATTATCTGTTGATACAGTAGGGCTACTTGGGCAGCAAAAAAAAGCAACCTTGTTTTCGTTGATGGACGAAAAAGAAACCGGCATCTCTTTTTTAAACTCCATAAAAGAAGATGATTCGTTAAATGTGATGCGCTATGAATATCTCTACAATGGCGCTGGCGTAGGTATTGGCGATTTTAATAACGATGGGTTGAACGATGTTTTTTTTAGTGGAAACACTAGCGCCAACAAACTTTTTTTAAACAAAGGCAAGCTAAGTTTTACTGATATCACCGCCGCCGCAAATGTAGCAGGCAATGGCACCTGGAGCACCGGCGTAAGTATTGCTGATGTTAACGGCGATGGCTTAATGGACATCTATGTTTGCCACAGTGGCAAATACGCCGACCCGCAACAATTATGCAACGAACTCTTTATAAACCAGGGTATAAAAAATGGCATCCCTTTTTTTAAAGACATGGCAAAAGAATACGGGCTTGATGCACCTGGCACGCAAAGTACCCAGGCAGCTTTTTTTGATTATGATAATGACGGCGACTTGGATATGTTTTTACTAAACCACAGCAACCATACCTACAACCCATTTTTAAATACCCGAAAAATTCGTGCTACGCCTGATTTTAATTTTGGCAACCGCTTGTTCCGCAATGACCGTGATGCCAACGGCAAGATACATTTTACCGATGTTACCCTGCAAGCCGGCATCGTTAATAATGCATTGAATTTTGGCTTAAGCGTTACCATCAGCGATGTAAATAAAGATGGTTGGGCAGATATTTATACCACTAGCGATTACACCGAAAAAGATTGTTTTTACATCAATAATAAAGATGGCACTTTTACCGAATCGCTTGCCAAATCATTCACGCATATTTCTAAATATTCAATGGGCGCAGATATTGCGGATTATAATAACGATGGGCGGCCAGACGTGTTTACGCTGGATATGCTGCCCGAAGATAACCACCGCCAAAAGTTGTTAAAGGGCCCAGATGAATATGACCAATACCACCTTTTATTAGACAGTGGGTATTACCACCAGCAAATGCGCAACATGCTGCAATTAAACCAGGGCATTGATGAAAAAGGCAACGTGAGGTTTAGTGAGATAGGGCAATTGGCGGGCGTATCAAACACAGACTGGAGCTGGAGCGGGCTGGTTGCAGACTTTGACAACGATGGCTGGAAAGACCTCTTTATCAGCAACGGTTACCTGCGGGATTTTACCGACCTCGACTTTTTAAAATATTCCGTGGCAGATGCGAAAGCCGCAGCATTAAAAAAAGGCAACTTCAACTACCAAACATACGACCTGGTAAAACTGATGCCTTCGAACAAGCTTAGTAATTATGTTTTTTCTAATAACCACGGCCTTACTTTCTCTAACAAATCTAAAGAGTGGGGCATTAATAAACCGTCTATTTCAAATGCTGCCGCGTATGCTGATTTGGATAATGATGGAGACCTCGATTTGATTGTATGCAATAACAATGAACCTGCAATGGTATATCGTAACAACACTAATCAAATTAAGCCAAGCCACTACATCAAGCTAAGGTTTACAGGCGAAGGCTTAAACACAAAAGCTTACGGTACAAAGGCTACTTTAATAACCAGCAGCACAACACAATATATGGAGTTATATCCTGTAAGGAGCTATCAGTCAACAGTAGCGCAGGAACTGCTGTTCGGTTTCCCCTTGCAGGATTCTATACAACAAATTATTATCGACTGGCCCGGAGGTAAACAAACAATATTAAACCACGTAAAAGCTGATGCGGTACTGGATTTACAGCAAGCAGCCGCAACCATTAACAAAGCTATACCCGCTACTGAGCCTGCTAAATTATTTACAGATATTACCGCAAGTGCTGGCATAACATTTACCCATAAAGAAAATGATTTTATAGATTTTAAAGATGAAGTATTGTTGCCTTACCAGCTAAGTAAACAAGGCCCTGCATTAGCAAAAGGCGATGTAAACGGCGATGGGCTGGAAGATATTTTTATTGGCGGAGCAATAGGTCAGCAAGGCGTTTTATACCTGCAGGGCAGCGATAATAAATTTATAAAAACTTCATCGCAGGCATGGGCAATCGACTCTGCAAGCGAAGACGTAAATGCAGTGTTTTTTGACGCAGACAATGATGGCGACCTTGACCTCTACGTGGTAAGCGGCGGAAATGAATATGCTGATGGCTCACCAGAATATGCGGATAGGTTATACATCAATGATGGTAAAGGGAATTTTACTAAAAGCAACGATGCATTGCCCGCCATGTTAAGCAGTAAACAAGCCATTGCCGTAGGCGATTTTGATAACGACGGCGACCTTGATTTGTTTATTGGTGGTCGTGGTAAGCCAGGTTCGTTCCCGCTTTCATCACCCAGTTATTTGTTGCGCAACGATAGTAAAAATGGCATTGTACATTTTACTGATGTAACTGCGACAATGTGCCCTGCCTTACAAAAACCAGGTATGGTAACAGCAGCTCAATGGGTTGATATCAACAACGACCATTACCCCGAACTGGTGCTTGCCGGAGACTGGATGCCTGTACTATTATTTAATAATAACCAAGGCAAGCTGGAAGATATTTCTACAAAATCAGGGCTTAAAAATTTAAACGGCATGTGGTCAGCCCTTACTGCTACTGATGTTGATGGGGATGGCGATATTGATTTTATATTGGGCAACTGTGGCTACAACGACCAGTTTTCTACAACGAATAAAGACATGCCTTTACAATTATACGTAAACGATTTCGATGATAACGGCGTTATCGACCCCATCATGTGTTACTATATCCAGGGCAAAAGTTATCCCATGGCATCAAGGGACGAACTGTTGGACCAGGTGCCTTCTCTCAAAAAGAAATATGTAAGCTATAAAGATTATGCAGATGCTACCATCACCGATATCTTTCCAAAAGAAATAGTAAGCCAGTCAAAAGTTTTGTACTGCGACCAATTAGCTTCGGGTATTTTATACAATGATGGACACAATAATTTTAGTTTCAAGCCCTTTCCATTAGAAGCGCAAGTGTCTAAAATTTTCGGTATTGCTGTAGATGATTTTGATAACGATGGGCAGAAGGATATTTTATGCAGTGGCAATTATTTTAGCTACCGTGTTCAATTGGGCCGGGCAGATGCAAGCCTCGGCCTTTTCTTAAAAGGTATGCCCAATAAAGGCTTTACTGCCATTTCTCCATCACAGAGCGGTGTGTATATTGGCGGCGATGTAAGGGCAATGGTAGAAGTAAAAAATAAGGGCGGGCAAAAATTAATTGTAATCGCTAAGAATGATGACGCCATACAGGTTTTAAAACTGACTGATAAATGAAGCAACTGGCCATACTTTTATTGTTAATTCAGCACCTGGCTTTTGCACAGGTAAAAGCCTGGGAAACGGATGCAGCGCCTTTGCACCGTGCCCAAAAAGCATTGACAGCTATTATCATCCACGATATATTTTCACCACCCGTTGCCAGCCGGATATATGCCTACACCAACATTGCCGCCTATGAAGTTTTAGCTACACAAAATAAAAGTTACCATTCCTTTTACAGGCAACTAAATTCCTTTCCGCAGATACCTGTTGAAACAAATAAAATATGCGCTTCCTTGGCTGCTCTGCATGCCTTTTTAATAACTGCCAAAAGCCTTGTTTTTTCAGAAGATATTATGCAGGATTCTATCGATAATATTTTAAAATGGTACGAGGATAAAAATATAAGCGCTGCCGAATATGAGGCTTCCATGCAATACGGAAAGCAGGTAGCCGGTGCCGTTATGCAATGGGCGGCAAAAGATAAATATAAAGAAACGAGGAGCCTTCGCCGCTACAATTTTTCAAGAGAAAAAGGAAAATGGATACCCACGCCACCAGTTTATATGGCGGCCATTGAACCTTACTGGAATCGTATACGCACGCTGGTACTGGATAGTTGCAATCAGTTCCGTCCAGATATGGCATTGCCTTTTAGCATAGATACCAGTAGTTTATTTTATCGGCAAGCAAAAGAAGTACACGATGCAGGCATTAATTTATCACTACAAAATAAAGCAATCGCTGGTTTTTGGGATTGTAACCCCTTTGCAGTAACTACCGAAGGTCACCTCAATTTTGCCGTAAAAAAAATATCGCCGGGCGGGCACTGGATATCCATTACCGGTATAGTTTGCCGTGATAAGCATGCAGATATAATTAAATCTGCCGCCGCTTATTCGCTTACCGCCATCGCTTTGTTTGATGGTTTTATTATTTGCTGGGATGAAAAATACCGCAGCAATATAATCCGCCCGGAAACATATATCAACCAATATATTGACGAAGGCTGGCGCCCATTATTACAAACACCCCCGTTTCCGGAGTATACCAGCGGGCATAGTGTTATCTCTGCGGCGGCGGCAAAAATACTCATTAGTATGTTTGGCGATAAGCAAGGTTTTAAAGATGATACAGAAGCGGAGTTTGGGCTGCCAATAAAGTATTTTGCCTCCTTTTCAATAGCCAGTAACGAGGCCGCCATATCCCGTTTATACGGAGGCATCCATTATCGGGCAGCCATTGAAAACGGGCAAAAGCAAGGTGATATTTTAGGCGGCTGGATAGTAAAAAAGATAAAGTTGCAATAAAGCTGATAGTGAATAATTTAATTTGAAGCAGCCGGTCAAAAAAATTATTAATTATTAATTCTTAATTACTGTCTTGTTGGTCTGGCCAATATAGCAGCCATGTGGCACAGTGGTGGCGTCGCACTCTTGTACTTTATATCTTTATGGTACTCCCATTCAATTTGAGGCAGCGTTCCTGTTAGGCAGCAAATAAAGAGTAAGCAATAAAAAAATAAAAAGTAGTCTTAGTAGGGGCGTTGAAAAAATAGTACTTGTAAAATACCCCCTCTTTTAGGGGACGGGGGCATCTCTGGTAAATGAGGCACAACAAAAAACCAAAAACAAAAATAAAAAACTTCTTCTATGTATAAACGAATCCTACTAATCGCATTAATGGCTTATTGCCAAATAGCACAGGCCCAAAAAATCTATGTATTCACAAAAGGGTTAGCAATAACCGGCGTACATCATTATGGAAGAGAAGCGCTTTATTCCGACAGCCTTGCCTATCAATTATATACCCAAACGTTGCAGTTACCTGTAGCCGGACAAGCCTTTAGCACAGCCGCTAACGGTCAAGCAACTACCTGGAATGAAGTGGTTGCAGATAGCGCCAACATCTTTAAAAACAGGCGTTTCGCAGGCGGTTGGTATTTATATGTAACCTACATATCATCAGCAGTACAAAATGTGTTGCTCAATATAAAAGGCAATAGCGCGGTATATGTAAATGGCGTATTGTATGCCGGCGACCCATACGCTGCCGGTTGGTTAAACATTCCTATCCAGTTAAAAAAAGGTATCAATGAGCTCTATATACGTACCAGCTTTCAAATATCCGCATCAATACTTTTTCCTGAAAAACCTATACTTATAAGCACACCGGATTCCACCATGCCGTATATTGTTTTAGGTAAACAAAACGGGCAGATGCAAGGCGCGGTAGTTGTTATAAACGCCAGCTCAAAAACCTTGCAGCACTATAAATTAAAAGCGGCGGTAAACGGCAAAACAATGGTTACAAACCTTCCTGCAATACCAGCATTATCTACCCGAAAAATAATTTTTAATTTTGATGCAACTCATGTCATAGCCGCAGGCAAACCAACCTGCAACCTGACTTTACTAAACAGCAGCACCATCGTTGATGAAAAAAAGATAGCGCTTGAAGCTGTTGATTCCTCCGCCAAATATAGCAGCACTTTTATAAGCAATATCGATGGCAGCTTACAATATTATGCAACAACGCCTCAGCTAAATGGTACAAAAGAAAATGCCGCACTTTTCCTCTCCGTACATGGTGCAGGTGTTGAAGCCATCGGGCAGGCAAAGGCATATCAAAGCAAAGATTGGGGTACGTTGGTTGCAGCTACCAACCGCCGCCCACGTGGCTTTAATTGGGAAGACTGGGGCAGGCTCGATGCATTGGAAGTGTTACGGCTTGCTAATGAAAAATTTAAGCCAGATCCGCAGCGCATTTACCTTACCGGCCATTCAATGGGCGGGCATGGTACCTGGTTTTTGGGCGCTACCTATCCCGGCAACTGGGCAGGCATTGCGGCGTGTTCCGGTTATCCAACCTTAAAAGAATATGGTTCCGCCGATGGTAAGATACCCGATAGCAGCCTTAATTCTGTGGAACAATTGTTATTACGTTCCGGTAACCAAAGCGATGTGTTGAAACTGGCAAACAATTATAAGCCATTGGGTATTTATATCCTTCACGGCGATTCGGATAAAGTAGTATCGGTAACTTACGCCAGGCAAATGAAAAAAGTTTTAGCCGCTTTTCATCCGGATTTTAGTTACTACGAATACCCAGGCGGCGAGCATTGGTTCGGCGACCAAAGTGTAGACTGGAAACCATTATTCGACTTTTTTAAATGGCATACCCGTTTGGCAGATAGTGCTGTAAACGAAATAGATTTTACAACATCAAGCCCCGGCATTTCTTCCACTTATCGCTGGGCAGCTATCATTCAGCAGCAACATCCTTTGGCGTATAGCCGTGTACGTTTGCAAAGAAACATCTACAAAAATTCTATTAATGGCAATACTGAAAATATACAGGTATTGCAATTGGCACTTGGGCAGTTTGCACCGGGTAAAAATGTTTCAATTGCTTTAGATAGTTCAAAGCCAATCATATACACCATTGTAACAGCCAATGACAGCCTGTATCTTAGTAAACCATCCGGGCAATGGGTAATTGGTTCTAAGCCGGGTAGCTATCAAAAAAATCCACAGCGCTACGGCACTTTTAAAGAAGCATTCAATAATAATATGATTTTTGTGTATGGCACCACCGGCAATAAAGAAGAAAATGACTGGAGCCTTGATAAGGCACGCTACGATGCAGAAACATGGTACTATCGTGGTAACGGTGCAGTAGATATTATTACCGATAAAGAATTTTCGCTGGAAAAATATATTGGAAGAGGCGTAGTATTATACGGCAACAAAAGTACCAACGCCGCATGGAAAATTTTGCTGGAAGATTGCCCGATACAAATAGATAGAGGCATAGTAAAAGCTGGCAACAAAACTTGGAGCGGCGATGGACTTGCAGGTTACTTTACATGGCCTATAAAAAATTCACCGGTTGCAACAGTTGCGGTAATAAGTGGCAGCGGTATTAAAGGAATGAAGGCCGCAGGTGCTAACCAGTATTTTGCAGGCGGTAGCGGCTTTCCAGACTTCATGATATTTCGTTTAGGCATGCTGGTATCCGGCGCAAAAGAAGTTCAGCTCGCAGGCTTTTTCAATAACAACTGGCAATTAGATGAAGCAGAATTAATGCAAACAAAATAATATAATCAATAAGGTACCAATTAGTTTTTTTGCACCGAAGGGCCAAGCTCCCCTCTCCCTTGCAGAGAGGTAGGAGGTGAGGTAAAAAGGAAACTATAATTTACAATATTCAACAATAAAAAAAACTATTCAAACCAATAGCATGCTACATACCAACAATTATAAAG
>JAYVUJ010000230.1:0-2207 GCA_043788035.1 Ferruginibacter sp.
ATTTACCATACACATTAACCGCCAGGTGTTGATGGTAGTAAGGTTTTGATTGATAAAGGCAACAGTGTTTACTTAATTAGTTTAAGGCATACTAAACAGGTTAGTTATTGCCATTAATAAAGCGAGCATTTATCAATAAAAAGTTTTTGGAGATGTGTCGGTTTTGTGTTGATACAGGTTTGTAAAAAATTACTACTTCATCCAAGCAGGTATAAAAAAGCTTATTTTTAATTATAAAATTTAAACGTTTTTTTTAAATGCTGTTTTATAACCCATCCAGGCTACCAACAAAGCAATTAAGCTCCATACCAATAATTGCCAGGTAACCATTGCCCAACCGCCTATTCTCCAGCATTGAACGCCGGCAAAAGTACCTACAGCCCCACCGATAAAGTAGGTGGTCATATATACAGTATTGATGCGACTATGCGACATTTCATCTAAAGTATAAATTGTGGCTACATTAGTTACCTGTGTGGCTTGTACCCCAATATCCAATAACAAAACAGCCACTATAAAAGACCATATATTTTGCGGAAAAAATTTGATGAGGAGTATGCCGGCAATTACCAGCAACACCGTAAACAACTGAGCCTTTGCAGGATTGCCTTTATCTGCCAGTTTACCAAAAACCGGCGCCAGCATTGCGCCACCAATTGCTAATATACCAAACAACCCTATAGTGCCAGTGGTGTAATTAAATGGTGCACCACTCAAATAAAAAGTAAGGGTTGTCCAAAAAGAACAAAATACACCAAATACTAATGCGCCCAATAATGCGGTACGGCGCAGCAATGCAAAACGTTTTATTTGTTGCAGGGTAGATTGTAGCAACTTGGCGTAATTACCGGTGAACTGGGGCAATACATTTGGCAAAGAGTAATGTATGCAAAGGGCAGAAATAAATACCATAATTGCTGATATGCCATACACATACCGCCAGCCAAGCCATGCAGTTATGTAGCCGCTAAAAACCCGGGCGGCTAAAATACCGATTAATATACCAGTAAAAATAATACCAACAGTCTTGCCCCTGCGGTGTTTGTCAAGACTTGCCGCCATGGGTAAAATAACTTGGGCTGCTACGCCAAACATACCAATTAACAAGCTCATGATATATACTCCCCAAATTTGGTCTATAAAGCACATGCCAATCAAAGTGGCTATCAGTGCGGCTTGCAGGCTTACTATTAATTTCTTCCTATTTGTTTTATCACCCAATGGTGTTATAAAAAAAAGCCCGAGCCCATAACCTGCCTGGGATAAAACAGAGATTATGCCGGCTTCGCTCTCGCCGGTGTGAAGGCTTAAAGAAATTTGTTTTAATATCGGTTGATTATAATAAATGTTAGCAACACAAATGCCGGCGGTAATCGCCATAATGGTAATTTGTATTTTTGAAAGCCCCTGATTTTCCATATTTGCAAAGGTGGGGTAAAGCATGAACACTTACGATAAATTTTAATGGTATTAATGAGTTAGAAAAAAATTAGGCATAAAAAAGGCGGCTGTAGTAACCGCCCTTTAATTGTTTTCAAGGTGTAAATTTATTTTTAATTTATCATTACTTATTTTCCATTACCTGGCTTTTTTTTAGTAGATACAGGTTTTTTAATTTCTGTTGTTTTTTTTGTATCGCTGGTAGTAGAAGATGATACTGGTTTTACCAATTCAATGAACTGGCCATTTTTTAACTGCACTACTCTCCCGCTAGGATATTTTACGCTACCTGAGGTAGAAACAACCGCACCACTTTCCAGTTTGTAACTTTTCTGCAGCAAGATGGTATCACCACTTTTGAGCATGTATATTTTATCATCCTTCATAATAACTCTATCGGTTGGTATAACTTTAATGGCAGAATCTGTTACAGCTGTAACCGTTGTTACAGGAGTTACGGTTTTTGAAGCCATCGAATCTTTAGCAGTTGTAACAGCACTTCGGGTGCTATCTTCAATTGGCTTTACGGCACTTAAAGCGGTATCTTTATTGAACGTTGTCGGTGTTTGTGTCATGGTAGAATCCATGCTTCTCTGCATAGGATCTTTACCCATTGTTTTGTTGATTGTAGATGTTGAATCCTGGGCCATTGCCGTAATTGCCATCATAATTACTACGGATAAACTTATTACTTTTTTCATTTCGTTAATTTTTTTTCTTATTTAAGATTTTGTTTGATGTCAATTTATTTAATAGTTGCCAACAAT
>JAYVUJ010000231.1:0-4447 GCA_043788035.1 Ferruginibacter sp.
AATGACTATGATCAACAGATCGTCATCCGCCAATGCAGTGAACCAACAGAGCAGGCAAGCAAAATTTATACAGCCCTACAATATAAAACCAAACCATTCACCCGCAAAAAATCTGTAGTCCCCCCAGCAGAACTCAAAAAAACGCAAAAGCCTGCTATACCTGAGTTGTTTTCGGATTAACTGCAATGTGGATTAAAAAATACCATAATAGTTTGGCATAGAATTATCACAGATAAAAGAAAAAAACATGCAAGATTCAGAACCTCCAATGAAAAAAAAAGAGATTGCCACCAATTCTGATAATAAAAAAGATCAGGACTTTCCGGGTTTCCCTTATGGTAAATCAACAGAAAAACTGATAACACCTAAAACGGATGAAGAAAAAAAAGTAGCCGCTCTACATATTAAAGATGGAGAAAAGGTAAATAAAAAAGATGATAAAAAGGATATGGACGAAAGCCAGTCAGATGGCTCTGGCGGCGCTTTTAACAATACTGAAAACACAAGGGAAGATGACTATGATAATAGCCGAGATGGTAAATAAGTACTTAAAAAAATGTCAGGCAAATATTTTATAAAAAATTGTGCCCGTTATAGCGTTAACTATACTGGGCATAGTCATTTTCTCAATAAATTCAAATCAGGCTGGGCATATTTATACACCTTAAAATAAATGGTAGTCTTGGTTTGATAAACGCCTGTAATGCTGGAAATGCCATTAATAAAATCTACTAAATGTTCATTGTTGCGGCACATAACATCCACCTCCAAATCATAATCACCAGATGTTCCCGCTAAAAAACTTACTTCCGGCATCTTGCTTATTTTTTGCGCAATTTTTTCTTTCAACGTAGCCGGGCGCACAAATACCGCAATATGTGCATAGGATTGAAAGCCAACCTTATCCGGGTCTATCCTGCCAATAATACTGACTGTGCCATCTTCAATCAATTTATTAAACCGGGTACGCACTGTGCCGATAGAAACCTTAAGCTGTTCAGCAATAATAGTAAACGACATACGCCCATCTTTTTGCAGGCAGGAAAGGATAGCAAAATCAAGGCTATCTAAATTGATGGTATCATTTTTTTTCATTAGTTAATTATAAGCTATACAAATATCTATCTAAAAAATAAAAAATTAGATAATAATTTTGCCGTTAACTATAATATTTTTAATTTACTGTTATATTTCTACAAAATTAATAGTATAAATAATTTACCATGAAATACATCCCGGTCCAAAATTTTATAAACGGCCAATTTGTTGATGCAAGTACAACCAAAACATTGCCCGTCATCTCACCAATTGATGGCAATGAGTTATCTACGGTGCCAATGTCTGCCTCAGCAGATTTGGATGCAGCGGCAACTGCGGCAAAAGTAGCTTTCCCCGCATGGAGCAGTACGCCTATTAAAGAAAGGGTGCAAGTTTTTTTCAGGTACAAATATTTACTGGAAAAACACCTGGAAGAACTAGCTAATTTATGTAGTGAAGAAAGCGGAAAAACCTATAGCGAGTCAGTTGCCGAAATAGAAAAAAGCATAGAGCTAACAGAATTTGCCACCTCGCTACCGCAATTGGTAACTGGCGAAGTGCTGGAAGTAAGCCGCGGCGTAGAGTGTCGTACCACCTTTGTTCCAGTAGGCGTAGTAGCCTCCATTGTACCATTCAATTTCCCCAGCATGGTACCCAACTGGACGATACCCAACGCCATCGCCCTCGGTAATTGCATGATAGTAAAGCCTTCAGAAAAAGTGCCTTTAAGCGTTGGCCGTTTAGCGCAATTATTAAAAGAAGCCGGCTTGCCCGATGGCGTTTTTAATGTAGTGCATGGCGATGTAGAAATTGTAAATGCCATCTGCGACCATCACGGTATTGAAGCCGTATCTTTTGTAGGCTCTACCAAAGTAGCTAAACTAGTGTATCAAAGAGCAACTGCAAATTTAAAGCGCTGCCTTGCATTAGGCGGTGCAAAAAATCATTTAATAGTATTGCCAGATGCCATCCCCGGCATGGCTGCACAAAATGTAGCAGCCAGCATGAGCGGCTGTGCTGGCCAGCGTTGTATGGCAGCCAGTGCCATGATAGCCGTAGGCGATATCGGCCACATCATTGACAAGGTCTGCGACGAAGCAAGAAAAGTAGTACCCGGGCAAAACCTCGGCGCCATAATCAATAAAGCATCGCAGCAACGGATAGAAAAATATATTACCGAAGCCGAGTTACAAGGCGCAAAAATTTTAGTGGATGGCCGTAATACAAAAGTTGCTGGCAAAGAAAATGGCACCTACGTTGGCCCAACAGTAATTGACTATGTTACGCCACAAATGAGCATTGCCACAGAAGAAATTTTCGGCCCTGTACTATCCATCATGCGCACTAATACAGTAGATGAAGCCCTTGCAATTGAAAACGCAAACCCTTATGGAAACGCAGCCAGCGTGTTTACCCAAAATGGCGCCATGGCACGTTACATAATAGACAGGGCAAGCGCTGGCATGATTGGCGTAAACGTGGGCGTACCGGTACCAAGGGAGCCCTTTAGTTTTGGCGGCTGGAACGAAAGTAAGTTTGGTGTAGGCGATATCACCGGTAAAAGCTCCATAGGATTTTGGACTAAATTAAAAAAAACAACCACCAAATGGAATGCAGAAGCAGGCGTAAATTGGATGAGTTAAATATATTTCATGTAAATAAGCATACGAGCAAAGCAGGTACAGCATACACTTTTAACTAAGAGGAAATAAATTTAAAATTAATTTACATCAAAACTTAAAGGTGTGAAAGGATAAATATTTAGCCAGAAAAGCAACTGTATTACTTTGTATTTCCTTTCGCTCTTTGCGTACAAATCGTTTTAAAAAATTAAAAATAACAACATGCCACAGCTAACAACAGCCATCGTATCAGCAGGCAGCAACAACCCTCCTTTGGAAGGCAGTGAGGCTACTCAAATCATCCAGGATAATCTTGATTACACCCTCTTCTCGTGGAGCAAACAAAAAAACATTGTCCCTATCGCCGTAAAATATGGCGAAGGTGTGTATTTATATGACTATGATGATAAACGCTACATAGATTTTTCAAGCGGGCTTATGAACGTAAATATCGGCCATGGCGACCAGCGCATAACCGAAGCCGTTACAAGGCAAATGCAACAGATAAGCTACGTAACGCCAAGCTGTATAACAAAAGTGAGGGGAGATTTAGGAAAGAAACTAGCGGCCATTTGCCCCGGCAATTTAAACAAGGCCTTCTTTACTCTATGCGGCGCAACATCTATTGAAAATGGCATTAAGCTTGCCCGCTTATATACTGGCAGGCATAAAATATTAACGAGGTACCAATCTTACCACGGCTCCTCAAATGGTGCAATGGCTGCAAGCGGCGATCCCCGCAAACTGCCAGTGGATGCACAGCAAGCGCCAAATTTTGTACACTTCGATTTACCTTATTTATACAGGTGGGCCTATGGAGAAGAAAATTTATTAAAAGAATCCGTAGCTTCTTTAGAGCGCATCATAACCTACGAAGGAGCCACAAATATTGCCGCTATCTTGCTTGAAGGAGAGTCTGGTTCCTCTGGTTGTTTGCAATATCCTAAAGGGTATTTAAAGGCGGTAAGGCAGTTATGCAACCAGCACGGCATTGTATTAATTATGGATGAAGTAATGAGTGGCTTCGGGCGCACCGGGCAATGGTTCGGTTTTCAAAACCACGGCATAGTGCCGGATATGATCGCGATGGCAAAAGGCCTTACCTGCGGTTATTTGCCCTTCGGCTGCTTAATGGTAAGCGATACTATTGCTGCAAAATATGATGATGCTATGTTGCCGCTTGGGCTTACTTATTCGGCGCATCCGGTAGCCTGTGCCGCAGCCTTGGAAACCTTAAAAATTTATGAAGATGATAACCTAATCGCCAACGCTGTTGCCATAGGTAAATACCTGGAAGCACAAGTGGAGCTATTAAAATACCAGCACCCATCCATCGGCGATTATCGAAATACAGGTTTACTGGGTTGCATAGAATTAGTAAAAAATAAAATTACTAAAGAGCCCATGGCACCTTTTAATGCAAAGCCAGATGAAATGATGGTGATGAATAAAGTGGCTGCAAAAATAAAAGAACTTGGTATGTACACTTTTGTACGTTGGGGCTACATTTTTATTGCCCCGCCATTATGTGTTACAAAGGATCAAATTGATGAAGGGCTTGCGATAATTAGTGAAGCCATTTTAATTGCTGATAAATATGTGCAGTGATTAAAAATAAAGGTATAATTAAATGTCTTTAAGTTAGTGCGTTTCTTTTAATGATGCAAATACAAATACTTAAGCCTTAACCTAACATCATTGAGTCATAAATATAAAAATAGCCCTGCAAAAATGCAAGGCCATTTTTAAAAACAAAGCAAATAATTACTAAGCACTAACTGCTTTAT
>JAYVUJ010000232.1:0-2697 GCA_043788035.1 Ferruginibacter sp.
AAGAAAGCTACCGATGACCTGATAGGTAAAAACTGGCGCATTAAAAGTGCGCTTGAATACAAAACCTATTTTGGTGGTCCGCCCAAAGAGCCACACGGCGCTATAAGCGTAACCTTCAATAACAGCACGGGCACTTTAGATGTGCAGGGTATTGTAGACGAAATAAAACGATCGAAGTACTTGCTTTATTATTCTATGCAAATGTTTTTTGCCAATGGTGGCGGTATCTGTTATATACAGTCTGTAGGCACTTATGCAGATGGCGGCCTTATTGATAACGACTTGCTGACAACTGCACTTGACGAAGTAAAAAAGGAAAATGAAATAACATTGATTGTTTTTCCGGATGCTACAAATATTGCCAGCAGCGATAATTATTATAACCTGCACAACATTGCCGTACAGCAATGTGTAAACTTACAAAACAGGTTTGTTGTAATGGATGTTTACAGGACTACAGCAAACGCCGGTAAATTATGGAACGGGGATATTGATATAGCCAGGTCCGTAGATGGCAAACTAGGCATGGCTGGCGATAAAGACCATTTAAAATACGCAGCTGTTTATTTCCCCAGGATATACACGCTGGTAAATTATAATGCTGATGAAACCCTTGTTACAATTACAGGCGTGGGCATTGTCGATAGTAAGCATGCTGCGGTAACATTACCTAATACTATGGATGCGTTGAAAGGCAAATTCAATAGCTTTTACAACCTGGCAAAGCAAGCTATCAATGATATTGAAATGCTGCTGCCTGTAGCCTCTTCCATAGTGGGCATATATGCGCAGGTTGATGATGCCCGGGGCGTATGGAAAGCGCCTGCGAATATAAACATACAAAATGCGGTAACGCCCGAAGTATTGATAACGAAAGAAGACCAGGATACATTGAATGTTGACCAGGTGGCGGGCAAATCTATTAACGCAGTGCGGCCATTTACTGGCAGGGGCAACGCCATTGTTTGGGGCGCACGTACACTTGCCGGAAACGATAACGAATGGCGCTACATTTCTGTAAGGCGGTTCTTTATAATGATGGAACAATCTGTAAAAAATGCCACTGAGCAATTTGTATTTGAGCCAAATGATGAAAATACCTGGGTACGAGTGCGGGGCATGATCTATAATTACCTCTCGCAACAATGGAAAGCCGGGGCCTTAATGGGCGCCTCTGTAAAAGAAGCCTTTTTTATACATGTAGGGCTAGGGCAAACAATGACGGAAGTAGACATCTGGGAAGGGAGGATGAAAATTGAAATAGGCGTTGCCGTAGTGCGGCCTGCAGAATTTATCATCCTGCAATTTTCACACAAAATGCTTTCTGAAACTTAATCCTTAATCATCATCAATAACAAAAAATTATGGCACCCCAAAATTATAGACAAGAAAACCGTCCCCGCCCAGACATACCAGACTGCGAACAAAGGGACAACGCCACCCAATTGGCAATTAATGTAATAAAGAAAACCTTTTGCCAAAAACTAAAAGACGATGACAATTTAATACAGGCGAAAAAGATAGGCTACGAGGCAAACGAAAAAATTTATAAAAGTAAAGAACGCAGGTTTCTTGCAACCGGCGATAACTACCAGCGGTACCTTAATACCGAAATTAGCTTTGGCACACAACTGGTACAAGCCAACGAAAAAATTAAAAATAATGTGGCTAACTACAAGCTCTGGGACGATGCGCTGGCAAAAAACCTGAAGGATATATTTACCGCCGTAAAAGTTGCCAAAGCTAAAATGAGCGACCTAAGGGATGCGGCAATCAAACTGGAGAATTCAAAAAACGATAGTTGCAATGCTTCTCAATGGAACCTTGTTACAGCCAAGGTAGAGCCAACGCCGCCTCCGCAACAACAACAGCAGCCTACGCCCGCAGATGCCTGCAAGGATATTGACGAATCCATTGAATTATTGCTCTGCATGCCAAGGGCTTTATTGCTGGATGCGGATACTATCTTTCAAGCCTCCTCGGATATAATAGGCATACAAAAGTTTTGCAACGTTAGTAGCCTGCTGCCGCTACATCAAACTTTATATACTACAGCAGATGAGTTTGATAAGTTATTGCTAAGTACTATTGGGTTAAGAAAAACAGACCTGGATGCCACGCAGAAAGATTTAAAACTGGCCCTAAAAGACAGGACTGATTTTGTAATGGACCTGTATAATTTAAGGGACGATTATGGAAGTCTGCATGCAACGCTTGAAAAAATTTGTTGCCCATCCTGCAATTGCATAAATGAGGAGATAGGCAATTGCGAGCCAAGGCTGGATGAATGCGCAGAAAAAGTTTGCAAAATATGCGGCGAGATAAGGTATCCTCCGGGCGAAGCTACAGCCCCATTGCCCAACGCTCAGCCGGCCAATGAAAATTAATCTTCCTCATACTAATAAAAAATAAACTTATGCTGGTACTTAATTATAACATAGAAGAAACGCTGGAGTGCAAGCCAAGGGTTAAAGAATGCTGCGAACCCGAAAAAACACCCGGCGTGCCACCAACAGGCAATAGCGGCGATTGCTGTTACGAAAAATGGACACATGAATTTAAAGAAATAGAAGCCGACTATAAACGGTCTGACAGGATAGTAGTTTACCTTACTAAAAGGCGTGATCACCTGCAGTTGCAAAGAGACGTATGGAAAGCCTGGAAAGACGAGCTAGACACAGTTTGCGGCTGCTCAGC
>JAYVUJ010000233.1:0-2126 GCA_043788035.1 Ferruginibacter sp.
TTTTGTGGCTTGTGCGAAGAGGCTTGCCCTAAAGATGCTATTTACTTAAGTGAAACATTTGCCCCTGCTAATTTTCAGCGTAAAGGTTTTATTTATGGCAAAGAAGATTTATTGATACCTAACCCAATTACTGAGCCAGAAGAATATGCAAAAGCAAAAGGTGGAAGGGTAGCAGTTAAATAGTTTGTAAAGGTTAATTTTAAAGAATGAATATTACACAAGTTTTATTTTGGTTTTTAAGTGTGCTAGCCGTAAGTAGCGCCATAATGGTGGTTGCCAGTAAAAATCCGGTACACAGCATTTTATTTTTGATCATAACTTTTTTTGCCATTTCTGGCCATTACATTTTATTGAATGCACAATTTTTAGCCATTGTAAACATTATTGTTTATGCCGGGGCTATTATGGTATTATTTTTATTTGTGGTGATGCTGATGAATTTAAATGCAGAATCGGAGCCATCCCAAAAAAATAAATATATTTTATACGGCGGTACTATTGCAGGCGCAAGCTTGTTGCTAGTGTTAGTTGCAGCTTTAAAACAGACCGCAGTAACCGGTCAAATGATACAGACAAATGGTGGTAGTGTAGGGCTGATAGAAAATTTGGGAAAATTATTATTTACAGAATATGTGTTTCCGTTCGAAATTAGCAGCGTGTTATTTTTAAGTGCGATGATTGGTGCGGTAGTGGTTTCTAAGAGAGAAGGATAGATTAAAGAAGTATTTTTAGTTGGTACTAAATTTTTTCAATAGCAGTTTGTTTTATTTACGAAACAATATTTGCAAACCCATAATAAAACTATGCCGATAAATTATTATATTTTTTTAGCTTTAGCGTTATTCTGCATAGGCATCATTGGCGTGCTTACACGCCGTAACGCCATCATCATTTTTATGTGTATCGAATTGATGCTGAATGCGGCTAATTTATTACTGGTAGCGTTTTCAAAAATGCAGGTAGATGTTAACCAGCCAACAGCTGGTAGCGATGCACAGATATTTGTTTTCTTCATCATGGTAGTAGCGGCGGCAGAAGTAAGTGTGGGGCTGGCTATTATTGTTATGTTATACAGGAATATCCATTCCGTTGATGTAAACTTTTTAAACAGGCTAAAGAACTAGTAAGCCCCAATCCCCTAAAGGGTGTAAAGGCAGGCAAATTTATAATTGAGATCTTTTTTATTAATAAATAAACTACACTTTAAAAGTAGTTGCAAAAAATTCCCTTTTAGGGATTAGGGGCTTATGAGTAACACTTTACAAATAGTTTGGCTGATACCTTTTTTACCGTTGATCGGTTTTTTGGTCAATGGCTTGGGCAGGAAACAATTATCGAAAACATTGGTAGGCATCATCGGTAGCGGGGTTATACTGTCTTCTTTCCTTATTAGTGTTTTTGTTTTTTTTCAGGTTAAGAATGGCAACACTGCCGTGCTGCATTACTTTGATTTTATTGATACTGCTTCTTTAAAAGTTGGTTTTAATTTTCAGGTAGACCAATTGTCTTCTATCTTCTTACTCATCATTACTGGCATCGGTTTTCTTATCCATGTTTATTCTACCTCTTACATGCATGAAGAAGAACCTAAAGATTTTGCCAGGTTCTTCGCCTACTTAAATCTTTTTATATTTTCAATGTTACTGCTGGTTATGGGCGGCAACTATATCATCATGTTTATCGGTTGGGAAGGAGTTGGGTTGTGTTCTTATTTACTAATAGGTTTTTGGTTTAAAGATGCCAATAATACCGATGCTGCAAACAAGGCTTTCATCATGAACCGTATTGGTGATTTTGGTTTTTTGCTAGCCGTGTTTTGGTTAATTGCCCGCCTCGGCACAACTGATTATAACACCGTATTTGAAAATGTTTCCAAGCTTTCCGCTACAGATATTACGGGTATCACAATGTTATTGTTTTTAGGTGCAACGGGTAAAAGTGCTCAAATTCCATTGTACACCTGGCTTCCAGATGCGATGGCTGGGCCCACGCCTGTGAGCGCTTTAATACATGCCGCTACCATGGTTACAGCAGGCATTTATATGATTGCCCGAAGCAACATCTTGTTTACAATGGCGCCCGCTACGCAGGCTTTAATTGCGGTAATTGGTTTAGCAACAGCTGTA
>JAYVUJ010000234.1:0-3298 GCA_043788035.1 Ferruginibacter sp.
AGTACCTGTTATCAATTTTGTGGATGATGCAAAAGCCGGTATCGTGCGTGCCTTTAGTCTTTAAAACCTCGTAAAACGTTTTAGGCTTCGGTTTATAATTAGAGTCTGTCTGTATAATTACCTCGCCAATATTTTTGCCTTTAATAGTAATTTTTTGGGCGAATAAATTTGAAACGAACAATAAACAGCACGTAATTAATAAAAGTACATGAGGTGTGGTTTTTCTCATCTTTTAAAATGTTGTAAGGTGTTGAACAGGATTTTATCTATACCAAGATGCTTTTTGTTAAAGGCATTGGGTAGTACTTACTTAACTAACTCTATAGCTGTTTATTGTACAAATGTGGATAAAAAGCCTTGGGAGCTTCTTTTTTAACAAGATAATTATAGAAGGAGGATTAACACCGGACTAATAAATTAGCTATCTTGAATATAATAGACCGGATTCATTTTTACTTTACCCACCAGGCAGATGGCTATTGCAATACGCGATTGAAAAACTTATTTAATGTCTAAAAAATGGATTATAATTTATAACCCGTTAGGCCAAGGTTTTCCTTTTCTTTAAGTATGGTTAGGTAATTACAAACATTTAGATAGTTAAATTATCGGCATTAGTTATAATATACAAATACTACTAACTTTCCCATAGGGCTAAGCGGTATACTTTTGCACTCAATAAATAGTAGCTTACTTTTAAGCAGGCTATAGTTGCTTATTCATTTTTTGCCTGGCGAATAGTAAAGCAACTAAAGTTAATGTTGCGGCTGTGCACAAATAATATCCCACATAAGAAAGCCCATACCCGTTTGCAAGTTTGGTAGCTATATAAGGTGTTAACGAGGCGCCTAATATACCGGCTAAAGTAAAGGCAAGCGATGCGCCTGTGTAACGGACTGCTGCCGGAAAAATTTCGGCAAGGGCTGTGCCTAGCGGACCATACGACAAGCCCATTAAAAACATGCCTAAACTTAAAAAGCCAATTAGAATAAACAAATGCCCGGCAACAAATAAGGTGGAGAAAAACAGGCCGAATATGATAGCTGTAATGGAAGCAATTATTAAAATACTATTACGTCCGTAGCGGTCTGCAAAGGCTGCCGAAACAATTATACCGCCTGCAAAAAATAGCATAGATATCATTTGGGCTATTAAGAAATGGCTGTGCGTATATTGTAAGTTATTTGTACCCCAGCTTAAAGTAAAAACCGTCATCAGGTAAAATAATAAAAAAACAGTAACAGATATGAGGGTGCCCAATAATAGCACCACTGCATGTTTGCTTAATACCTCTTTGATGGGCAAGCTAACCCTTTCGTTTTTTTCAAGTACTTTAAGAAAGGCCGGCGTTTCTACCAGTTTTAGGCGAACATATAAGCCTACCCAAACCAATAAAGCACTTGCAATAAATGGGATGCGCCATCCATAACTAAAAAATTGCTGGTCGCTCAGTATGCTGCCTAGTAAAAGAAATAAAGTTGTGGAAAGCAGAAAACCGATAGGCGCCCCTAATTGCGGAAACATGCCGTACCAGGCTTTTTTACCTGGCGGTGCATTTTCTGTAGCCAGCAACACTGCACCACCCCACTCGCCACCAAGCCCAAGACCTTGCATAAAACGTAATAAAGCCAGCATTATGGGGGCGGCAATGCCAACAGACTGATAAGTTGGCAGCAGGCCGATTATTACCGTAGCGCAGCCCATTGTCATCAACGCAGCTACCAGTGTGGCTTTGCGCCCAATACGATCTCCAAAATGCCCAAATAAGGCTGCTCCTATTGGCCTGGCAAAAAAAGCCAGGGCAAAAGTGGCCAATGATTGTAAAGTAGCAGTAGCAGCATTGGCAGAAGAAAAAAATAATTTAGGAAACACCAGCACTGCAGCGGTTGCATAAATATAAAAATCAAAAAATTCGATGGTGGTACCGGCAAGGCTGGCTATTAGTACCCTGCTGGTGGAGTTAGGCAAGGCATTATTTTGCTGTGGGCTCATATTGTTTTTATTGGCTGTTGGAATAATACATTAATTATTTGCAATGGTATTTGTTTTTTATCATTTATTGTTTAAAAAGATGGAAGGTGTATTACATCGCGACAGTTTGTTGATATTGGCAATATGATAAAAACCGATAGAATTGTATAAGTTTGGCAAACACTTTTATTAATAGATAATGAATGCAAAATATATAAACCCTTATACCGATTTTGGATTTAAGAAAATCTTTGGCGAACAAGCCAGCAAACCACTTTTGCTTGACTTCCTGAATGCCCTTTTGCCCCAACAAAACAATATAATTGGCCTTAGTTTTAAAAATACAGAGCAGTTAGGACAGACTGAAGCTGACAGGAAAGCTATTTACGACATCTACTGTGAGAATGAGAATGGAGAAAAATTTATTGTAGAACTCCAGAAAGTAAAACAAAACTATTTTAAAGAAAGGACTATTTACTATTCAACGTTCCCTATTCGGGAGCAAGCCGAAAAAGGCGAGTGGAACTATAACTTAAAAGCAGTTTATTGTATTGGCATTTTAGATTTTACGTTTGGCGATTATGAAAATGAACCAGAAGAAAGGGAAGTTGTCCATATAATTAAGTTATAGAACCAAAATGGTAAGGCCTTTAATGATAAACTTACCTATATGTATTTTGAAATGCCAAATTTTAAGATAGCAGAGGCTGACCTAAAAACACGTTTGGACAAATGGCTAAATGTTATAAAACATTTGGAAGACTTCCAAACTATTCCGACAATTTTTAAAGATGAAGTTTTTACCGAAGCCTTTGAAAAAGCTGAACTTGCAAAATTGGACCAAACAGAATTAGACAGCTATGAAAATAGTTTAAAAATATACCGTGATTTAAAAGGGGTAATTGATACAGCTTTTGAGGAAGGCAAGCTTGAAGTTACAAGGAATTTATAAACACTGGCTATTGACATTGAAATAATTTCAAAATCTACGGGTTTAACAAAAGAGCAAATTTCCGGGCTTTAAAGTCAGCATGTTACAAGCCCTATCAACCACTAATGTAAATTATTCTGTTATAAACCCGTACTTTTTATAAACAGCTTTGCCTGCTGCACTTACCATAAAATCCATAAAGTCTTTTGCAGCCTGTTGGTATGGCGCAGCTTTTCACATACCCGCTGCAGATGTACCTTCAACATTTTCATTTGCCGGCACCTCAATAATTTCAATAGCGTGCCCAATCATTTGTTGATAAAATGCTTCCGTGTACCAAACCGGCGCTGCATCAGATTCATTATATAAAATACGCATCGGCGATTGCCGGTGGTG
>JAYVUJ010000235.1:0-2155 GCA_043788035.1 Ferruginibacter sp.
TGATTAATAAATAAATAGCGTAGCGCCATTATTATTTTCGCAAACAATTTACCTAATGTTTACATCACAGGATTGTCACAGAATCATCTTTTAAGTTTAAAGCATAATTTCAAAATCTAAAAAATGCAAATGAAAAAAATCTTACTGATGCCTACCTTGGTTGCAGCCATAGGGTTTAACGCCTATGCCCAAAAATTAGATGCTGCCAAAGTACCTGCTGAGGTAAAAGCCAGTTTTGCAAAACAATATCCCGGCGCAACTGCCAGGTGGGAAAAAGAGGCTACTAAGTTTGAAGCAGCGTTTAAACATAATGGAAACACAATGAGTGCCTTATTTGAACCAAACGGCACCATGACAGAAAGTGAAATGGATATTAAAGTAACAGAGTTGCCTGCTGCTGTTTTGGCTTATGTAAAGGAACACTACAAAGGCAAAACTATAAAGGAAGGTGCAAAAATTTTAAAGGCTGATGGCACTGTAAATTATGAGGCGGAGGTAGCTGGCAGGGATGTAATTTTTGATACCAATGGAAAGTTTTTGAAAGAAGTAAAAGACTAAAATCTTTTTTGATGCTACTATTTAAAATGGTCTGGGGGATTTATATTTCCTACAAGCCATTTAAAACTACGATAATCTTTTGGCAAGCTATTTTTATTTCTTCTTCTGTAATAACTAGCGGTGGCACTATCCTTAAACAATTAGCTGCAAATAAAAACCAATCGGTAAAAATACCTTGTTCTATTAAAGCATCAATTACCTTTTTATTAAAATCATAGTTTTCAAATTCTACTGCTATCATTAAACCGCAGCTTCGTACCGCTTTTATAGACGGATGCTGTAGCAGGGATAAAAACAATTGTTGTTTTTCTTTTACGGTATCCATTAATTTTTCCTGCAACAAAACATTTAATGCAGCCATGCCTGCGGCACAACTAACCGGGTGGCCGCCAAAAGTGTTGATATGACCCAACACAGGATTGTGTGCAAGGGCATCCATCATTTTTTTATCGGCCAAAAAAGCCCCCAATGGCATGCCGCCACCCAATGCTTTACCGAGTAATAAAATGTCTGGAACAACATTAAACTGTTCAAATGCAAACAGCGTTCCGTTACGGCCAAAGGCGCATTGTATTTCGTCTAACACCAGCAATGTACCTGTTAAATGGCAGCGTTTACGCAAGGCAAGTAGCCAGTTGTTTTGTGGCACTAAAACGCCTGCTTCGGCTTGTACAGTTTCTGCTATTACGCAGGCTGTTCTTTCTGTTATATTTTCCAGGTCATCAAAAGAGTTATAATTGAGTTGCATGGTATCAGGCAATAGCGGCCTGTAGGCATTGCGCCAGTACTCATCGCCCATAATACTTAACGCCCCCTGTGTGCTGCCGTGGTAAGAATTTTTGAACGAGATAATTTGTGTTCTGCCGGTAAACCGTTTGCTTAGTTTCATGGCTCCTTCTGTGGCTTCACTGCCACTGGTAGTGTAAAAAACTGAATTGAGTGATGGCGGTAAATGATCGGTCAGCATTTTTGCATACGCTACCTGCGGTCTTTCTATCAACTCTCCATATACCATGATGTGCATGTAATCATCCACTTGTTTTTTAATAGCTTCAATAACTTTTGGATGGCAGTGGCCTATGTTGCATACACTGATGCCTGCAATAAGATCAATGTATTTTTTTCCATTGATATCCCACATATTGCACCCACTGGCTTTTACAATTTCCAGGGCTAGAGGTGCCTCGGATGTTTGCCCTACGTGAGCAAGAAATAACTGGCGTTGTGTCATAAGCTACAAATTTCGTTAAGAAAGTTTGATATTCGTGTTTGCGTTTCACTGAAAAGTGGTAAGGAGCAAAGATGCTAAGGAAAATACCAGCAATTTTTTATGACCTTTATGTTGCACTTATTAATTGAACTTACACATTGTTATGGTGATAGTTATTATTGTAAAATGGCAAATGGTTATAAGAATAAGTGAATGGCTCGATAATACTATTTTAAAGTGAAAGCCAATGTTGTCTGAAGCTGAAAATGTATAAGAGTGCGATGCAAGAATGTTTAATTGAATGCTTCGGCTACACTCAGTACAAATGTTAATAACAAAGTAAATTTAAAATATGCCAGTAATTCTTCCGGTGAAAGGTGTGTTGCC
>JAYVUJ010000236.1:0-3371 GCA_043788035.1 Ferruginibacter sp.
CAATTTCGGGCATTATGCCGAGCTTAGTTACCAATTTTATAACCGGACGCATCAATTGCATTAACCGGTAACCTGTGTTGTAATCGCGAAAGGTTTTAGGCGGCAGATTTACCCATGTATCAAAATCTTGGCGCGAAATACTTAACCGTTTTAAACACAAATCAATAATACGCGGATCTTCCATTACGTAAGGTTTTTTTACCGCTTCAATAGCAACATCTCTATCCATTTGCCCATCGCGTATAAGTGCTGAGTAGGCATTCAACCTAAAATCAATATTAAATTTTACGCGGTGTACATAGGTAATTAGCGCCCAATACAAATCATCGAAATAATGCGCACCAGGATAAACCCAATTGTATTCTGCTTTAATTATTTCTTCGGCTTCTTTGCGTACATAGTTTTCATAATATAAAGGAGAATACACTTTAATGCCTTTTACTATAGAATAATAAAAAAGCTCCTTCCAACCCAAATGGTAATTTGGATTTTCCGGTTTCCATTCCCGTAATTTAACGGTGCCGAATTTTTGTTGCACATCATTCAAATAATCGCCTACCATATACGCCCACGAAACAGGCTTTACTCCCTCGGTGCGAAACGACTGACCGTAAAGAATGTGTTTGATGTTTTCTTTATACGCTACACCATAACAGGATGCAGCTATACCCACATCGGTTCCCTCATTCAACTCTGGTACCGATGCTTTTAGAAACGAAATTTTTAAATCTTTTGCTTCCCGCCAATCGCTGGTAACAGTGCGCAACTCTACACCTAATTTTTTTGTGATGTTAACCATGTTTTCTCCGCCAATCGGATTATCAAACCCATCGTTAAAGTGAACAGCAAGTGGGCGCAACTTATATTTTGTAACCGCCAAATGCAGAATATATGTACTGTCTCTGCCTCCGCTAATTCCAATTAAGCAATCGTATTTTTTCCCTTGGCCATCGCGTTTCATCTTTCCAATCATTGTTTGAAGCGGTGCTTTGCCCCGTTCATCATTTGGATACATGGCTATCCACTTATCATGCAAATAGCAAAAATTGCAAACTCCCTTTTTGTCAAACCTTATACCGGGGCAGGTACTGTCGCTAATGCAACGCGTACATCTTTGGTAAGAAATGTTTTTTTGTATGCCGTTTACAATTACCATCAATCAAACTTATATCCTTTCTGCTGTAACATAACTCCTATTTCAGTTCCCTTTTCTTCTCGCTGCGGCAAATCAAAGTCAGCTATCACTAATTCTCCGGCAAATTCGTTCATCATACCTTGTGCTATTATTCCCTGCTTACCTACACATAATGAACATCCAACCATTTTTTTCCCCTCGTAAGGTCCCCCTACAATATAGCCTACGCTGGTAGCGCTAGCTATTACTAAGTTATATAAAGAAGCTAATACACTAAGCGGTTTAACCCATTTATCGCGGTACGGGTTTTCGGCTTCTGTAATAGAAAAATCAACTGTCCATGAAGATGGAGCCAAAATTAATTGCGCACCCATACGTGCCAACGTATGCCCAATGTGTAATGAATCAAAATAATTATCAGCACAAATATTCAAACCTATTTTCCCAAATTCTGTTTCATAAACATTTAGCGAAGAGCCAACTTCGTAATACGGAAATTCTACAGTAAGCAAATTTATTTTGCGGTGCTTACCAATAATTTTTCCATCTCGATTAATTAAAAGCGAAGTGTTGTAGTTGCATCGTTCCGCTTTTTCGGTAAGTCCCACACAAATCCACGTGTTATATTTTTCCGCCAACGAACAGAACACATTGCTAAATTTACCTGGCACCGGTTGAGCCAGCTTCAAGGCATCGGGATGTGTCCAGGCAAAATCAATCGTTTCAGGAAGTAAAACAATATCACATTTTTGAATAGCAGCCTGTGCAATTAATTTTTCGGCCCGCTCAAAATTGCGCTCCGGTTCGGTGCCTTCTACCAATAATTGTGCTAAGCCAAGTTTCATTTGTGCGGAAAAATATCTTACTCGCGCTACATTAGCAACAAATAATTACAATGAAAGTCCCCTTTGTTGATTTAAACCGTATTCATGAGCCCATAAAAAACGAAATTAATTCGGCCGTAAATGCTGTTTTATATAGTAGCTCTTTTGTATTAGGAAAGCAGGTTGAAAAATTTGAGTTGGAGTTTGCTGATTACATTGGCACTAAGCATTGTATTGGCTGCGCCAACGGAACCGATGCTTTAGAATTAGCTTTAGAAGCATTAGGTGTAAGTAAAGACGATGAAGTAATAGTGCCTGTACATAGTTGGGTTTCTACTGCATCGGCTGTAGTAAGAGTGGGTGCTGTGCCGGTACCGGTAGATACTTTAATGGATGAATACACCATTAATCCTGCATTAATCAAAGCCGCTATAACACCCAAAACCAAAGCTATTATACCGGTGCACTTATATGGTCATCCGTGTAGAATGAAAGAGATAATGGATATTGCGCAGTCAAATAATTTATGGGTAATTGAAGATTGTGCCCAAGCGCACGGTGCCGAATACAAAGGCAAAAAGATTGGCTCGTTTGGTCATGCAGCTTGTTTTAGTTTTTACCCCAGCAAAAATTTAGGAGCACTTGGAGATGGAGGAGCTATAACCACCAATGATTTTGCACTATCAGAAAAAATAAGCGCTCTTGCCAATTGCGGGCAGGCTACCAAAAATAACATCAGCTATGTTGGGCGAAACAGCCGGTTAGATACAATACAAGCTGCTGTGCTTTCTATAAAATTAAAATACTTAGACCTATGGAACGAACAAAGGCGAGAGGCAGCTTTTTTCTATTCTTCGCAATTAAAAAACTTTACAGAAATTGTGCTTCCTGTTGAGGCCGCTGAAGTAAAACACGTGTACCATTTATATGTAATACAAACTAAAAACAGAGAAGCGTTGTCCGAATTTTTCACTCAGCGTCAAATTGGTTTTGGCATCCACTATCCCTTTATGCTACATCAAATTTTTACTCCATTTCATTCTTTTGGCATAGCAGAACAGTATGCCCCTAAAATATTTTCGATACCTATGTTTGCCGGTATTAATACAGCAGAACTAAATCTGGTAAGCAAAACAATTTCTGATTTTCAAACAACTGCTATGGCATTTAATACTAATTGAGTATGTTATTTTCACCGTTTATTTTCTGTTAATGAATTTTTTTCCGGTTAAAAGATATAGTCGGGTTTTCGCACGCCTTGTTTCTCATTTTTCTATGCGGGCTTGGCACATGGCTGTACGTTGGGCTAGCTTATCGGTTAACTATGCCGTTTATTATTTCCGTATTCTTCTTCTTCAACAAAATGACCAGCAAGCTCGAAGATTAAGCAATGAAGCTTATAAAATTTATTT
>JAYVUJ010000237.1:0-2722 GCA_043788035.1 Ferruginibacter sp.
TTTTCCACCAAAACCACCTCTTTTTTACCAACCCTTAACCGGTAACTACCGCCAACTTTTAAAGCAACATTTTCTTTGCCATGGCTCACCGGAAAATTAAAGCAAACAGGGTAATTAAATTCCTGCACAATGTTGTGAATGGCTTCATAAACGGTTTTGCCAAAAGGGCGTTCCGTATCTTTCATGTCTGTAAAGCCGCCAATAACAAGCCCCGCCAAATTGCTCAGTTTACCGCTTCTTTTTAATTGGTAAAACATTCGGTCAACGCTATAAATATATTCACCAATATCTTCTATAAAAAGTAATTTGTTTTCTGTTTTAAAAGCAGATGGAGTTCCAATAGAATGCGTTAGTAAAGTAAGGTTGCCGCCAATCAATTCGCCCTCCGCATTGCCTTGTTTATTAAGCCCGTTAATAGCACAGCTATAGCTATTTTTTTTACCTGCAAGCATATTTTTTAAAGATAAAATATACTCATTGCCAGCACCGCTATCGTTAAACGCCGCAGCCATGGGCGCATGTATGCTGGCTATTTTGCAAGTGCTGAAAATGTGGGTATGCAAAAGTGTAATATCGCTAAATCCAATTATCCATTTAGGATTTTTCCTGAATTTTTTAAAATCGAGCTGGTCAATAATCCTGCTAATGCCATATCCGCCACGCCCACATAATATGGCCTGTATAGAAGCATCATCAAGCATGGCTTGCAATTCATTTAACCGCTGCTCATCGGTGGCAGAAAAGTAGTTAGTTGATCCGCTTTCCAATGTTTTTCCAACTAATACGATGTAGCCCCATTGCTGCAGCGTTTCAATACAGGTTTGGGCTTTTTCTTTAGCCATATAACCGGCGGGGCAGGTTATAGCAATGGTATCGCCTTTTTTTAAATAGGGGGCAAATTTTATCATATAGTATCAGTTAAAATGCATTGAATTTTTTGTACAGACAAGGTATGGCGCACACCATATTTTAAAGCAAAATTATTTTTTTGGTGCCCTACCGGAAAATCGAAGCATACCGGGTAAGTATATCCTGCCACTTTTTCAAGTACAATATCTTCCAGCACTCTTCCAAACTCTTCTCCTTCATCATCTTTTTTAACTTTAAAGCCGCCAATAATTAAGCCCGCAAGTTCAGCCAGTTTGCCTGAGCGTTTTAAGTTCCAAAACATACGGTCTATACTGTACAGATATTCGCCGGTATCTTCTACAAACAAAATTTTATTTTTTGTAAGGATATCGCTTTTACTACCTGCCAATGTTTCTACTGTCTTTAAATTACCACCTATTAAAGCTCCTTTTGCAATACCCGTTTTATTTTTTGCATTCGCTAAAAATGGGTAGCTCATCTTTTCTCCCACCAAACACTTACGGATGCTTTCAATCGTTTCTTTCTGCGTTGCTTCTGCCAAATTCCAGTCATCCGGAAAACTGTTGCACATTTTAGAATGTAAAGACGCAATGCCATAATTGCGGTTAAGGTGGCTGTGTAAAACCGTCACATCACTAAAGCCGATGATCCATTTTGGGCTTTTTGTAAATTGTTTAAAATTAAGCCCATCAATAATCCTGATAGCACCGTAACCACCCCTTGCACAAAGGATGGCTTTTATGTTTTTATCATCCAGCATTTGCTGAAAGTCTTTCAAACGTTCTTCATCAGTACCACCAAACGTAAAATCTTTTTTGCCAACCGTATCGCCAACGGCAACTGCAAAGCCCCACTGTTTTAGCTTTAAAATCGCAGGCTGTATATCTGCCAAAGTAATAAAACCAGCAGGGCAGGTAATACCAATAGTATCGCCGATTTTTAGGTAAGGCGGAATTTTAACGGTAGTTTCAGGCTCTTCTGCTCCGGCACGTATGCTTGCTAAAGCAGCGCCTAATGGAATGATGGAAGAAATAAAATCTTTGCGTTTCATACACTCAATTTACTCAAATTTCGGTATTGGCAATTGATTAGTATTTTTGCTATGTTTTTGGATATTCGAAACCGCTACATAAAGTAATATGTTGCTTATAATAAACTATGAAGCATAAGATAAATGCTCGTCAAAGAATTACATTATGATTGATCCTAAAAGATATTTGATTACCTCTGCCTTGCCTTACGCCAATGGGCCCAAGCATATAGGGCATTTAGCTGGCGCTTACATACCCGCAGATATTTATGTGCGTTATTTAAGGGCGCAAAAAAAAGATGTAGTGTATGTATGCGGAAGCGATGAACATGGGGCTGCCATTACCATACAGGCGATGAAGGAAAAAACTAGCCCTAGGGAAATAGTAGATAAATACCACGCCATGCTTAAAAGCAACATGGCGGATTTAGGTATTTCATTCGATATCTATCACCGCACATCAGCACCCATACACCACGAGACCGCACAGGAGTTTTTTACAGCCCTTAACAATAATGCCGACCTTGAAGTAAAAGAAACCGAACAGTATTTCGATGAAGAAGCCAATACGTTTTTAGCTGACCGTTATATAATTGGCACCTGCCCTGTTTGTGCCAATAAAAATGCCTACGGCGACCAATGCGAAAACTGTGGCATATCGCTAAGTCCGGATGAATTAATAAACCCACGTAGTACCTTAAGCGGTAATGCGCCTATTAAAAAAGCTACCAAACATTGGTACCTGCCACTAAACAGGCACGAAGCTTTTTTACGGAAGTGGATTTTAGAAGACCATAAAAATGATTGGAAAGTAAATGTATT
>JAYVUJ010000238.1:0-5142 GCA_043788035.1 Ferruginibacter sp.
GTACGGGCAAAAAACATTTGATGTAACAGAGAGATTTAATAAGTGGCAATACGTTGTTAGCCCCAATGCGGCTGATAACGGCTTGTGGATAAACCAGGATGCACGTTTTGCATTAACGATATTAGAAACTGGCAAAGAGATAAACTATGTAAATGCCTTTAAAGGCAATGGCGTTTTTTTAGTAGTGATAAATGGTTCAGTAAAAATAGCAGATATTGAATTAGGAATAAAGGATGCTTTGGCTATATCTGACACTGATAGTTTTACAATTACAGCAAGCGAGGATGCTGAATTATTAGCGATAGAAGTACCAATGCATATTAATTGATTTAATTACCTGTGATGCAAGCCGGCTTATAACCACGCAGTTTTAAATAAGGAATGGTAAAAGCAAGACCTTTAAGTTTGGGCTTATCTTCTCCTATAAAGAGCGTTAGGATGGGGAAAGGACATACATATAAATCTTTGACTTAGCTGCATTAAATTATATTTATTAAAATATAAAACAGAAAGGAGAAGTGTTTATACACTTCTCCTTTCTTAATTTTTGAAAATTAAATTTGTATTATTTAACAGCTCCCATCTTAGCTTCTATACTAAGCGTAGCATGTGGTACCGCACGTAAACGAGCTTTGTCGATTAATTTACCAGTTACCCGGCAAATACCATAGGTTTTGTTTTCAATACGCATAATGGCTTTTTCCAAATGATCAATGAATGTAATTTGCCTGCTAGCCATTTGGCTTAATTGCTCCCTTTCCATGCTAAGGCTGCCATCTTCCATTGTCATGTACCTGTTGTCACCTTCATCCCCACCTAATTCATCTTTGCGGGTTATTAAGCCATGCAAATAAGATAATTCTTTTTTTGCAGCTTCTAGTTTACGTTGAATCAACTCTTTAAACTCAACTAATTCTGAATCACTGTAGCGTTGAGTAGGTGCGCCTGGGTCTCTTTCTGCCTTATCTAAAACAGATTTTGTAAAATCTGGTTGGTATTTACGCACCGTTTTGGTAATAATTTTTGGCATTACAACTGTTTTTGCTGCTGGTACCTTAATCTGTTTCGCCTTAACATCTGCCACAACCTTCACTGGAGCTGGTGCTTTTTCAATAGCTGGCTTAGCAACTGAAATTTTAGTTTCTTCTTTTTTTGCCATAGGTTTTGATGCTGGTTGAATAGCTTTTGGAGCAGCTTTTTTTATTTCTACTGCTTTTTTTATAATATTTTTTGTTACATGCACAACCATTTTCGGAAGGGGTTGTGCTGATTTTGTAGGTTGTTTTGCTGGTAATGCCTTTAACTGGGCTTGGTGCTTAACCAAAGGCTTTTTAACTGGTATTGTATTTTTTAAAGTGGTCACAGCTTTTTTTATAGCCACTTTTGCAAGTGGCTTGGTAGGTTTGGCAACTGGCTTAGCTATTTTTTTAGCCACAGCTTTTACAGGAGCTTTACTGGAAACTACAGCTTTTTTTACAGGCGCAATTATCTTTACAGTTTTTGACGATTTGCTGCCAGAAGCTGATGCAGTTTTTGCAGCCGGCTTTTTTGTAGCCACTACTACTTTCTTTTTTGTTGCCATACTACTATCCTTTTTTTATAATACTTACGATAAGCATAGCTTCATTCACTTCAATTTCGTTGCCATTAGCTAAAATGGGCAAAAAATCAAGAGAATCAGCCAAAATTTCGGCGCAAATATAATCTTTATATTGATTTAATGAGGTTTGTAATAGTTGATTTTCCTGCACTTTTACAATTATTCTGTCTGTAAGTTCAAAATTACTATCTTTTCTAATATTTTGTACCTTATTGACAAACTCTCTTGCATTTCCTTCTTTTTTTAATTCATCATTTATTGTAATATCTAAAGCTACTGTTAAACTGCCTTTATTTGCAACTTCATAGCCAGATATTTCATCGGTAGATATTTCCAGGTCTTCCGAAGTTATAAAAACAGCCTGTTCGCCCGTAGTTTTATAATCTGGATTTAACAAATATTCTCCTTCCAATACTTTGTCGATGATAGTATTATCAAATTTAGCGATAATTTCTGCAGCCCATTTCATTTTTGGTCCGAGTTTTTTGCCAAGCGTCTTAAAGTTTGCTTTAGTCTTTTTCTTAATAAAATCATTTTCAGCACTTAAAATATCTATTTCTTTAATATTTGTTTCTGCTTTTATAATTTCTTCCACCTGTTTAATGCGCAAAGCCATGTTATTATCCATGGCAGGAATAAATACTTTTTGTAATGGCTGCCTTACCTTAATATTTACTTTTTTGCGTAAGGATAATATAAGTGAAGAGGCATCTTGCGCAAGCTGCATCCTTTTTTCAAGGTTGGTATCTATTACTTTAGCGGTTACTTTTGGAAAATCAGTATGGTGTACAGATTCTATCGCAAAGCGCCCCGATACCGCATTCAAATTATTAAACAACCAATCTGCAAAAAAAGGTGCTATCGGTGCCATTAATTTACACAATGTTTCAAGGCACTCATATAATGTTTGGTATGCACATATTTTATCATGCTCATATTCTCCTTTCCAAAATCGCCTGCGGCAAAGGCGCACGTACCAGTTGCTTAAAAGCGTATCAACATAAATTTCTATTGAACGGCTTGCTTGCGTTGGCTCATAATCGTCCATACTCTCCGTTACAGTTTTTATTAATGTGTTTAAGCAAGATAAGATCCACTGGTCAATCTCAGGCCTTTCTTCAACTGGTATGTAAGCTTCTTTAAAGGCAAAACCATCAACATTAGCATAGAGTGCAAAAAATTGATAGGTGTTATAGAGCGTTCCAAAAAATTTGCGTTGCACTTCTTTAATGCCATCCGCATCAAATTTTAAACTATCCCATGGCGCTGCATTAGTAATTAAATACCAACGGGTTGCATCTGGGCCATAAGTATCAATGGTTGCAAAAGGGTCAACCACGTTACCGAGGCGCTTACTCATTTTGTTGCCATTTTTATCTAAGGCCAGCCCATTGCTTACTACAGTTTTATAGGCTACGCTATCAAATAGCAAAACACCTAATGCATGCAAAGTATAAAACCATCCCCTTGTCTGGTCTACGCCTTCCGCAATAAAATCTGCCGGAAAAACATTTTCTACCGTATTTATTGGGGAAGCTGCATGGTATTGCCAAAAATTCTCCGTGCTTAAAGGGCCAAATTCGTTGGAGCTTGTATCTGGCAACCCCCATTGTGCATAGGGCATGGCACCGCTATCAAACCATACATCTACCAGATCGCTTACCCTTTTCATAGGTTTGCCTGTATCGCTTACCAATATTATATCATCTACAAAAGGTTTGTGGAGGTCAAGTATCCCTGCATGCAGGTAATGCTTGTTAGTTTCGCCGCCCAGCACTTCACTTGCTTTTTTAATTTCATTATTCAACTCCGCTATTGAGCCAATGCATTTTTGCTCATCGGCCTCTGCTGTACGCCAAATGGGTAGGGGCGTGCCCCAAAAACGGCTGCGGCTTAGGTTCCAATCCACCATGTTTTCCAGCCAGTTGCCAAAACGACCAGTGCCTGTGGAAGCAGGTTTCCAGTTAATGGTTTTATTTAATTCCACCATCCTATCTTTTACGGCGGTAGTTTTTATAAACCAGGCATCCAAAGGATAGTAAATAATCGGTTTGTCTGTACGCCAGCAATGCGGATAATTATGTTCAAATTTTTCTACTTTAAAAGCACGGTTTTCTTTTTTTAATTTTACGCTGATGTCCACATTTACATCTATGTAGTGTTTTTCATCTTTATAATCTTTTACATAACGGCCACTAAATTCGCCCACGCCATCAATAAATTTGCCTTGCTTATCAACCAAAGTCAATATGCCCAGGTTGTTCTTTTTGCCAACTTTATAATCATCCGCACCAAAAGCAGGTGAAGTATGCACAATTCCGGTACCATCTTCTGTTGTTACAAAATCGCCCAGTATTACTTTAAAAGGCGTGGCACCGGGCGTTATTTCTTCAATTTTTTCAAAAGTATTTGCTTCAGATGGAAGAAGTTGTTCGTACCTCATCCCGTCCAGATCTTTTCCTTTAAAGGTTTGTAACAGCTTCCAGGGTATTATTTTATCGCCTTCTTTATAACTTTCAAAATCCCCATCTTCAAATTCTGGTTTAAAGTATTTGCTGGTTAAAGCTTTTGCTAAAACAACATTTATAGGTAGATGTGTATATGGGTTAAAACTTTTTAGCAACACATATTCTATGTTAGGGCCAACTGTTAAGCCAAGGTTAGAAGGCAAAGTCCATGGCGTAGTTGTCCAGGCCATAAAAAAAACGTCTCCTTCAACTCCTTCAATATGTAATTTTTCATTGTTGATGGCCTTGAACATCGCCACAATACTTGTGTCCTTTACATCTTTATAAGTACCGGGCTGGTTTAATTCGTGGGAACTTAAGCCAGTACCAGCAGCAGGCGAATAAGGCTGTATGCTTACACTTTCGTATAGGTAGCCTTTTTTGTATAGTTCATTAAGGCACCACCACAAAGTTTCTACGTAACCATTTTCAAAAGTCACATAAGGGTTATCCAGATCAACCCAATAACCCATTTTTTTAGTGATATCATCCCACTTATCTTTAAATTTCAATACTTCCCTGCGGCAGGTAGCATTGTATTCTTCTACAGATATTTTTTCGCCAATATCCTCTTTAGTGATGCCTAATAATTTTTCTACGCCTAATTCTACTGGCAAACCATGCGTATCCCAACCGCCTTTGCGTTTAACCTGAAAACCTTGCATTGTCTTATACCTGCAAACCAAATCTTTTAAGCCCCTTGCAATAACATGATGGATGCCAGGCATACCGTTAGCACTTGGAGGGCCTTCATAAAATACATATGATGGGCTACCATCCCTTAAGTCGACACTTTTCTTAAAAGCATCATTCATTTTCCACTTATCCAATATTTCATTGCCAATCATTGGCAAATTCAATTGCTGGTATTCTTTATATTTAACTGACATAAATTTTGCTTTCTATCTAACCAAAAATGTGTGCAAAGGTAGTATAATAGCTACTGTTGGGGTAATCAAAATTTGGAGTAATTAAACAAATGATATTTTGAAGTTTTGCACAAAAACATCTTTTGGCATAATATTAGATCCATTT
>JAYVUJ010000239.1:0-3391 GCA_043788035.1 Ferruginibacter sp.
TCTGCTGGTATAGTATTCCAGTTCCTGGTTGCCCCATCCGCCGGCGCCTAAATCGTATCCCCATTTAGTTGGGTCTGGAGGACCATCTATATTAAACTCTTCGGACCAAAACAAACCTAAAGCAAAATCTTTTACAATTACCGTAACAGTAGCCGTTGTTTTAACAGTAAGCCCGGTACTATTTGTCGCCGTAACAGTAACCGTGTAGGTATTGGTACCTTTAAGCGTATATTGATATTTAACAATGCCGGACGCGACTGTTCTAATATCTCCGTTACCTAATTCGTATGCATACGAAACAGCATTATCTGCCTTTGCAGTAAAGGCTACATTGCCACTGCTATCTGTACTTACCACAAAAGTTATGGCCAGTTTTGTGGGTGCTATTTTGGTGGTGCCATTATCTGCCCCGGCTTTTTTATAGCTTACCAAAATAAAAAACGAAAGCAGTACCGGAAGTAATTTTTTTAAGTAATTCATTGTGTTGATTATTTATTTTTTAAAATGTGAAACCATGCATTTCCATCGGAGCCTATGCTGCGCAGATGTAAGCTAGCATCTGTAATAGATAATATTTCGTGTGATTTCCACCAATAGCAAAATTTATTATTCCATCGCCCGGCACTACAAACTTTATGCTTGTTGAATTTGCCGGTGTAGAAGCAGCTGTTGCGCCCATAAAAGCTAATTTTATAAGCCCCTCAGTTGTTAAGTCATAACAATTACCCCCCCCCCCGCTTAAACCATATGCGGCCGTTGCGGCAGCGTTTATAAAAGTTTGCCCTTTGTTGTTGTACAGCATTAAAATGTTATTAAGCGCATCTTTTGTAAAGGTAACTTCATCATTGTACAATTAAGCAGCACGTTGCTTTGCACCTGCAGCATACCAAATGGACGAAAAAGGATCTGCAGGGCCTACGCCTACGTGGAAGGGTGCAAGCTTATCTGTAACCCATGTTTTAGAGGTGCCGCCGGTTAAAGCCTGTACTATATTCTTGGGTATTTTAAAAGCTACATACACAGTTATTTTTTTGCTAATTGTAAAAGTGATGCTTCCGGTGCCAATTGTATTTACGGTAACGGTATAATCGTACATACCAGGGTTGTGTATTTGTAATTGATATTACCCGATGGCACTATCTGTATGTTGCCATCGCCAAAATTTATTTTATAAGTACAAGCATTTGCACTTGTAGCGGCTATAGCAATAGTGCCGATTGCATTACCATTTAGGGTAGTACCGTCTGCGCCGGTAATAGCTGTTGTTAAGGCAAGGCTAGCCGGGGTTTTTAGGTTGCCAAAAGAATAACTCTCTTTTTTGCAGCTGCTAAAACCTATAAGCAGGGCTAAAGAAATAAGGGCGGAATGTCTTACAGATATTATCATTATTATAAGTATTTTTTAATTAAACAAAGAAGATGTCATCAAACAAAAAGGTAAAGTTTGCAGAGCCGTCGCCAACGGAACACAGCCTAAAGGTCAATACTATTTTCTGTTATGATTTTGTTGCGTCGATGGCACTGTAATCGAATATTAATTCTTCCCATTGGTTTGCCCGGGTTATCAAAGTGCTTTGTTCATAAGTAATTGCTCCGCTGTTTAAATTGTCAACTTTTAAAAGCCCTTTAGTGCCCACCCTTGGCGAGTACACTTTCATTTTAAATATTTTTTTGGTTGAAAAATCTATAAAGTTGGGCAATGTTAAGTAACTGCCGCCGTACACTCCGCTTGCGCTTTTTACCATTTTACCAACTTTGGCACTGGTATTAATAGCGGTTGGTTTCGGGTTGTTTATAATGGTTACGCTACCCCCATTAATCCACATTGCAGTTAATCAAAAATAATTCAGGTAAAGCAAGCCTGTTCGATTTTTTAATTTCTGCCGGGGGGACTACAGATTTTTTGCGGATAAATAGTTTATATTTCAAGGCTGTATAAATCTTGCTTCTGTTCTGTTGGTTCACTTGCATTGGCGGATGACGATCTGTTGGTCATAGTCGTTGTCCATTGTTGTGGTTACCATTTTCTGTGTGTTCATTATCCTTACGATATCGCTCCATTCGTTGTTGATATCTTTTTGTTTGAGTTGATGGCGGATGGTATTTACCACCTAATACGCCAGCAGTCCGAGGCGAAGATATGCCATCGAAGCCTTATCTGTTTTGTGGTATATCGGGCGAAAATGAAATTGCACAGCTTATGAATATTTCCGTCCGTGGCATTGAAATAAGCCGATATAGGTTAAGAAGAAAATTGCAAATACCTACAAAGCAAACGTTGAATGATTTTTTAAATGGGATCGTTTAGCCTGATAATATCCGCCAATTCTTTATCCCATTTGCCGGTTTTACCATATTCAACAACACGGCCTAACTCTTTGCCATCTTTCATCATTATAATGGTGGGCACGTTAATAATATTGAAAGCTCCTGCAATATGGCCCAGCGTTTTTTTGCTTCTATCAACACCAAAAAATGTGATGTTATCATCTGGTATACCGCCCATTTCCTGCAGCTTAAAAAAACGTGGCAATATAAATTGTGTATCCTCACACCACGTACCGCCGAAAATTACAAATTGAAGCTTTTGGGTAGCTGCCTTTTTAAAAGCCGCTACCAGTGCAGTATCTGGCGCATAAGCATTTTTATTGGGTGCGTACCATTTTGTAAAGCTGGTATCTTGCTCAATTATTGCTTTGCTGATGATGCCTTGCAAAACTTTTACACTTGTATTTTGAGGGTCTTTACTAACCTCATAACCACTCTGCGCTTGCACCAAATAGCCGGCCATCAACAAACAAAAAACTATAACAACCTTCATAACTATCTTTTAAAAATTCAGGTAATAACCAACGCTATAAATTCTCTTTTAATTCCCTCAAAAAACTTTTAATTCTTTTTAAGGATTCTATCATCGCAAATTTTTCATCTGCCTTTTTATTATTCTTGATAAAATCTTTGGCACCTTCCATAGTATATTTCCGCTCCCGCATCAGGTGATAAATAAGCTGGATATTCTTAATATCTTCTGGTCTGAAAAACCTATCTCCCTTGCCATTTTTTTTTGGCTTCAATACATCAAATTCATTTTCCCAAAGGCGCAGCAAAGATTGGTTTACCTTAAACATGGCGGCTACTTTACCTATTGAATAATAAGATTTTTGAAATAGTATTTCATCCGCAGGTATATCCAGCAAATCTACGCCAGCGCTCATTTCCTTTAAGCTTTTGCGTCCTCTGGTACTTTTAATTTTAGCTACCGTAACGGCAATTGGCAAAACAATTACGGTTTCCTTTTTTTTCACAGCTATCTTGGGCGGCAATGGTGGCTGCTGCGGTAAATCGTCAAAGTCAAATGCTATTTGTGTCTGGTCGCCCATATAGGAAAAGAT
>JAYVUJ010000240.1:0-2332 GCA_043788035.1 Ferruginibacter sp.
GCTACAACGAGTACTATAAATGATGTAAAAAAAATTATGCAAACCAATGGATAAGCAACAGGAAATTGTAGAATTATTGAATAGCCAGGGCTTAATGCCGTTGTTTTTTGATGCCAGTGAAAGCGTGAGCTTAGCGATAATGGAAGCCTTGTATGCGGGTGGCGTTCGCTTAATAGAATATACTAACAGGGGCGCAGCCGCATTAGAGAATTTTACGGCCATGAAGAAAGTAGCAATTGTAAATTTCCCAGGGCTTTTTTTTGGTGCGGGTACCATTAAAGATGCTGCTACTGCGCAATTATTTATTAATGCCGGTGCTGATTTTTTAATAAGCCCTGCATTAGCAATGGATGTCTATGAGGTAGCCATAGCAAATAACATCTTATGGATACCAGGCTGCATGACGCCGACAGAAATTTTGCAGGCAGAAAAAGCAGGTATACGATTAGTAAAGTTATTTCCCGGCAATGTGCTGGGGCCATCGTTTGTGCATGCTATTAAAGGCTTGTTTACTACCATGCAATTTATGCCTACCGGCGGCGTTGATACCAGCCGCGAAAACTTGCACGCGTGGTTTAGTGCTGGGGTTTGCGCAGTTGGCATGGGTAGTAAATTGATAAGTGCTACAACATTACAGGATGAAAATTACTATAGCATTACAACAACAGTAAAAGAAGTATTGAACCATATACAACACCTACAAATGCATATATAATTTTTTCAAACTGCCTATTTATTGTTTACCCGCTTTTAGTAACTTTTTACAAACCCCTTTGTAAATATTTTGTCGCCTTGTTTTATTTTTGCCATGTAATAACCTACTGATAGGGCTTTTATATTTACAGTTGAGAAAAATGATTGCCCAATCTTAATAAGGCAAGTAGTTTTTATTACCTTCCCTGATGCTGCTTCTACTATCCTAAAAGTAACTTTTTCGTTACTGTTCGTAATCATATAAACGTTTATATAATCAGTAGCGGGATTAGGGTAGATATAGACTATAGACTGCTTTTGCTCCTCATCTTTTAATACCAATAAATTATTTATTGATATGGTTGATGTAGCTATTTTGCCAGCCTGGCTTACTGCTATTGCCTTAACAAATATTGGCGTTTCTGTGGCAATAATATTTATTGCTCCGTTAGTAGTGGCAACTTGTTGAAAGACCATGCTATCACTACCGATAGTTGGTGTGTAAATCCTTGCCTGCGTTGAATTGCCCAGGCTTAAAGTATATGGCGTAACCCTTCCTGTTTCATCCGTCACTACAATAGCGTAAGCCGTATCGCCATTCAAAGTATATCTGTCAACAAAAGGGTCGTTGCTAATGGTTGAATCAAATACATAATTGCCTAAAAGCTTATTGGTTTGGTAAAGGTAGTCGGCGGCAGGCTTACGGCTCTTGTCTGCTTTTAAAAGCCCGCAACTGCTAAATTGGGTAGGTATATCCGGGTTGCTATCATACATCTTATAAAAAAAATCCTTTCTACTCAGGTGCGTACATCTAGCAACGAAGAACGTAACGAGCAGTCAGCCTGCGTTTGAAGCACCGTTTTATTGCCAATAGCAATAGCTTTATAAGGGCTTCCCTGGTTAACATCATAGCCAAGCTCTGTTACCCATACGGGCATGTCGTTCGCATATTTATGTGCGGCTTCAATAAACGAGGCAGCAACTGTTGCGGCACCGCTTACTTCAGGTGCAGCGCCCCTTGCGGCATTGCCACCCTGCGATGTTTTCGCATCATTAGTATAAAGATGATAGTTGATCACATCCCAGCAAACATCTACCGAGTCATCGGGCTAGAAGCCTCTGTTTTGGCGGCACCAGTCTACCATGCCTTTTATATAATCTGTAGTGGGTAACGCTGTACCACCCATAACAACCTGCATGTTAGGGTCTGTATTTTTTATACCAACAGCAGGGCCCATCATGTTCTTATTGCCATCGTAAAAAGCGGATAAGTTAGCAGCGTATTCAAATGCAGTCTTGTAGGCCCTGCGCCCCTCCCACCATTTATCCCTTTCATTATCGCATTCAATATAATGCACCGTGCCCAGCCCAATTTTAACGGCGTTACAAAATCCGCCACCGGCTGATTTTGTACTATTTACACTCAATAGCCTACTGTTTATATTCCTGTTGCTGCCATACCTGGCTGCATATTGAAATGCAACTTTTGCCTGTTCTATGTATGCTGCAGGTTCGGTAAAATTATTACCATACCGTACTGGCACATTATCAGCATCCTGCGCACCGGCAGGGTAGGTGCCCATCAGCCATAGAGGTATTGTTTTAAGGCATCCAAGCACTTCTATGGCTACGGCTTTGC
>JAYVUJ010000241.1:0-5827 GCA_043788035.1 Ferruginibacter sp.
TTAAACGCATTAAAAGCCAAGGGTTATACAATGGATTTTAACCTTGCATTTGATAAGATTATTTGCCACCAAAATGATTTTTGCTTAAACCCAGACGAATTTGAAATTATGGAAACTTATCGTTTTGAAGGTGCTACAGACCCTGGCGATGAGGATGTAGTATATGCAGTTGCGGCAAAAGATGGCCGTATTAAAGGAGTTATTACCAGTGCTTATGGCATGTATGCAGATACTGTTAGCAGCGATATGATAAAGAAATTATCGGTGCATCCGGCATAAGGAACAAACACGAACACAGTAACATTTCGAATGCATCGTTATAGATAAATACCTTAAGTATTTTACTTAGAAAAGTAGGCTTTTTCTTCTTCAAAATTTATGTAAGGATAAAGCCTGCTAAACTCAACTACCCTTTCTAAATTTAACTGTAAAAATTTTTTGTGCTGCGCAGATGCCGGGTTGAAAGGCTTATGGCTTTTTGCGGCGTTAATGACATTAATTTCTTTCAGTAATTTTTGCGTAGGCTCATCAATGCATGCTGGCACAAATTTTTCCCAAACATAATTGGTAGCGGCATAGTTTGGGTGCACCATATCTTCCGCATAAAAACGATAATCCCGTAAATCATCTATTATTAATTCATAGGAAGGAAAGTAAAAAGCGTTTTCCCTTTCCTCTACCAATTGATGCACCGCTTGTACCAGCGTGGCTTTACTGCGATTGTTCTCTACAAACCCATCCCTTAAATGCCTTACCGGGCTAATGGTAAAAATTATTTTAATTGCCGGGTTAAAGTTTATTAATTCATGCATCATCTCTTTAAAAGCAACAAGAATTTCCTGCAGGGATAATAATTTTTTGTTGAATTTATCTGTGGGCACTTTATGGCAATTGGCAACTATATCACCCTTTTGCCCCACACTGTTTTCGTTAGCTAAGCCTTGCGCAAAATGAAGCGCATAAGCAAAGGCAGAACCCAACGTAATCATCACCCAATCAGCATTTTTTAAAAAAGTATTTGCCTGTTGCTGCGATTGATTGATAGCCGATAAACATTGGTCTTTATCAGGATAAGAAAAACGGCTATGGTGCTCCCAGCTATTCCAGCTTTCGTTTTGGTAAAATAAATCCGCAGCCGTGTATTGTTTGTTATTGATGTAAGATGAAATGGCTTTTGTGATGCTGATGGGGTTGAATAAAATCCCATTCGGATTCTCCAGCACTGAAAATTTATGCTGCTTTAATTTTGTTCCTATATTTTCTGTAAAGCAACTGCCCACTAACAACATTTTTTGTTGATGGCTAATTTTTGTGGCAAATGGCTTGGGTGTGAATGCTAAGTGAAAATCCATATTTTTATTACTTAGGCATAAAATTAGGGGATGTTTTTAATGGGTTTACAAGAAAACTTTTCGTAACGGGTATATTTTTATTAAATGGATAAATAAAGTAAATTATGGTACTTAAATGTTCAAGCATTACAACAATAATTGAAACGCTTGATAAAAAAATGCAACTGATATTCAATCAAGGGGAATGTTGCCGGAAAAATTGCAAAGCGATTATTTAAAAGTATTATTTTAACTAGAAGAAAATGCTGGTACCATCGCCTTAAGGATACACAAATAATTGGCAATTTATTTAATTACCCAGCATGTTTTTGTGGTTATGGTTACGGGATAATTTTTTCGATAAAAAAGAGTTATCAAAAAAATAGAAATATTTTATAATTGATATTGGTACGTATGATGAAACCTACTAACTTTCGCAAACTTTATTATAAGCTTAAATAACTTTGCAAAATTCCCTTACAACATATACCCACTAATATTCTCCAGCACTTTTTCCAGCGTTATATCTTTCCACAAGCCAGCTTCCTTATATTTTTTTAGCAGGATAGCTGCCAATTCTTTTTTACTGTAAAGCTTGCCCTTTTTTATTACTGGCGGTATAATCTTCGTTTCATCAATGTTGGCTATTTCAATTTTTGTTGCAAACCAGGTAGTATAGTATCTAGGTATTGCAACACCTAATATCATGCCCGGCAGGCCGGTAAATAATTCGGGGCCGCCTTGTGGCACTATCTCCGGGCAATAAAAAGCTACTACATAAATACTGCCGTAAATGCGGCCTACTGCTTTGCGGCATTCCCATCCGGCTATCTTGCGGGTTTCATTTTCAAGCTTCCATTTTATCTTCTTAACACTATCTTCCAATAAATTATACTCATCAAAAAAACGTCGCTTTTTTATAATCTGCTGCTTATCTAAATCAATATAGGCCGCTATTTCGTTATTATAATCTTGTTCTGAATTTCCTTTACGGCCCCACTGGTAAATGGATTTATTCCAGGAAAAAATTAAGTTCCGGTAAGAAATGTCAAACTCCGGCAATGCTGATATCCACTGGTTTTCAGCCCTTTGCTGGGCACTATACATGCGCTTGTTATTTCGTTTTACTTCATACTCTATTTTTCCACGGGTAACAAAATTCTGCGCAGCAGCAGTACCTGTGGCAAAAAATAAAAAAATAAAAACTACAAAAAAATATTTCATCCTAAATGTTATTATAAGCTTTTCAAAAAGTTCCAGCCAACGGTTACCAAAAAATATCTTTTAATTACTAGCCCGTTAGATTCATATGTATTGCTGCCATCGAGGTTTCTTGAATAGCCAGTGTTGTTGTTTAAGATATCGTTGATGGTGCATTTTACAAATCCTCTGTCGTTCTTCAGCAATTTTTTTGTAAGCGAAGCATTCCATTGTACCGTATTGATGCTGGAGGCAAAACTGCCGTTACGTGGCTGAAAATTAAAGATGCAGCCAGAAGTTAATTCTATTTTTTTAGGAAAATATTTAACCACACTTACGTCATGGATATAAGAAGTCGTTTGCCTGGTACTTGTATTATTAATACTGGACCTGCTTTTATTAAAATTTATGCTTCCGTTGTAACTGACGCCTAATTTATTTTCTAAGTCGTAACCAAGAGAAACGCTGCCACCTCCAAAAAGATTACCATTTTTGACTTTTACCTCGTTCAAAAAATTATAATTCCCGTAGGTGCCAGCATTTAAACGTATTGAAGTAGTAAGGTGGTACTTTTTTATTTGCCAGCCATAATCAATGCGTCCATTAAAGCCTGGTATACCATTAAGGTTAATGTATTGGCTAACGGTACGGTTCTGCGCATCGATACTACTTTTTGACCCAATAGCGTTTTGCGTATAGTCCATAGAAAAATTGGCATTGATGTTTGCGCTTTTTGCAGTTATATATTTATAAAAGTTAACGGAGATACTATGACGAAAACCAGGCGCTAACAATGGATTACCAATTTGCACATATAAATTATTACTGCTTTTTCGCAATGGCTGCAACTGGTCTGCAGAAGGCTGGAACGTAGCCCCAGCATAAGAAAGCCATAATGCGGTATTATCTTTTGGCCTATAATTAAAGTTTGCCTCGGGTGCCACATTGGTAAAATTTCTTTTGGTAAAATTTTTAGCATCATTATTTATTTGTTTGAACCCGGTAAAATATACCCTGCTGCCAACAGTAAAGCTTATCTTTTTTGTATTGTACCCCAGTGATGCGCCGGCAATACTGGTAGCGATATTAAAATTATAATTATTGCTAAGTGAATCGAGCAAATTGGTGTATTGGTTGCCATTGTTATTATAGGTACTAAACTTATTTTTTGTATTTATTTTTTTCCAGGCATACTCAACGGACAGACGCAATTTTGAACTTAGCTTTTCCACGTAAGTAACCTGTGTAGCAAAAGTGCTGCTGGTGTTGTGGCTGCGCTGCAATTGGTTAATCGTATCAGCCCTTGTAAAAATACCGGTGGTTGCAGCGTAATAATTATTGAGGGAATAATTATACCTGTCATCGTGCAAATCTGTGGCATTTTGCTGGGCGAGCATGGTAAGCGACCTTCCCTCTTTCCTAAATTTGTGCTGGTAAGTTACATTTCCTCCAAAATTATTGCCGCTCCAAAAGCTTTTATTATTGCTGTTGCTGTTACTTACCATTAATTCTTTTTCGTTTTTAGATAATGAGTAGCCGCTCGTATTGCCGGTATCACTATACATCCTTCCATTAACCGATACTTTTAAAGTAGAAAAAGAATCAAGCTGTGCAGTAAAGATTCCACTGGCTTTTTGGCTAAAATCGTGGTTGGTAGCCGTACTGCTGGCCTGGTTTACAAAGCCTGTGCCATCCGGCAGTTTTGTAACTAACAGGCTGGTGTTCCAATTAACAGTATTTATTTGCTTGATGCGATAGTTGCTTAATAGTTGTTGTTTGCCATCCTTCCATTTGTTGCTGTAATGAGCGCCGCCACTTTTTATATCTGGCAGGCCGCCCCCATAATAAGTACCATTACCATCGTCATTGTTGCTGATAAAACTAGTTCCCGTGCCATCGTCTATTAATTCATAATCTTGCTCAATGTAGCTGCTTAGTTCATTGTATCCAAGCCCCTCTTTTCCTGTTTTAGAGGAGAGCCCAAATACTGACATTTTTTTTACGCCATTGAATAAAGAAGCCATTGCCTGGTGGTCGTGGTATTTATCGCCATCGCTACCAGCAGCAGCCTTTCCAAAAGCACCGTTCTTTTTATTTGCTTTTAATTTAAGGTTGATAGTTTTTGTACGCTTGCCGTCATCAATACCGGTAAAATCTGCCTTATCGCTTTTTTTGTCGAATACCTGCACTTTATCAATGGCATCCGCATTTAAAAATTGTAATGCAAGGCCCGGGTCATCGCCAAAAAATTCATCTCCATCTACTAATATTTTTTTAACCTCCTTGCCTTGTGCAATTATCTTGCCTTTCCTATCTACGGATATGCCTGGTAATCTTTTCAAAAGTTCCTGCACATTTGCGCCCTGCTTTACGGCAAAGCTATCGGCATTATACTCCAGCGTATCGCCCCTCATGCGTATAGGTGGTGCGCCACTTTTAATAATTACTTCATCCAGCAAAACCTGCATGCTTACCATATCTATTTTGCCCAGTTTTATTTTGCTGGTATCGGTAATAATTATTGGCGTAAGATAATCTGCCATGTGCGGGTAACTGACCACTAGCCTGTACTTTCCCTTTGGTATTTTATTAATTTCAAACGCCCCGGCTTCATCGCTGCGGACGGTAATGTAAAGTGAACTATCATCCTCATCAACCAAAGATATCATTGCATAATGAAGGTTCTTTTTTTCAACAGTATCTTTTACTATTCCGGTAATAAAATTTTTTTGCGAAAACCCTGTAAATGAAAAAAATAAAAAAACAAGCATGTGCACGGAAATCCTACAAATAATTATGAGTATATTTTTGGGGATCGTCAAGGGGTTGGTTATGGGTTTGGTTAAAAGGGTTTCTTGAATATATTGATAAATATAAACCTATGTAGTTGATACCGGATGATATGCTGTTAAAAAAAAGATAAATAGTAAATATAAATAGACTGCGGCTAATAGTTAAGCCTAATATTGCACAAACAGTTATAAATATTAGTGCAAGCAGAAACAAGCATATTATAGTAGCCAATACTTGTTGTTATACAGCTAATTAATTATGGAGGTAAGGTGAAAAGCTAGCAAGCAAAATGCTTGCAAAGCAATGTGGTGGCTAGTCTTGCAAGCCTGTTACTTTTTCAATGTCATCCAGTCCTTTATAACGCCCGGCGGCTTTTTTTGAGGCTATAATATCTTTGAGGTGTACATAGTAAACTTTTAAACCTTCCATTTCTTTCAGTAAACATTGTTCAAAAGCATCTTTCAAAGAAAGCCCTTTTAGCGTTGTTATTATGTAAATCCTTA
>JAYVUJ010000242.1:0-3420 GCA_043788035.1 Ferruginibacter sp.
GCCTGTGCCCTTATCAAATAATTTTTATCGTAAGGCAATACCATTTTAAACGCCCCGTCTGTAGGATTGCTAAGGCCATTACCGGCAACGGTACCATCGGGCAAAGTTTCATAAATGAGCGAAGCACTCAAAGGCTTGTTTGTTTTTTTATTATACACATTACCCGATACCAATATTACCGGGTCTGGTCTTTCCTTTTCCAATAGTTTTATTCTTACAATATCACTTTCGCCATAGCTATGCAGGTCAGTACTCATGTAAGCATATTCGCCACCCGCATCCATGGTAAAAAAAGTATCCAAATCATCCGTATTGATAGGGCTGCCCAGGTTTACAGGATCGCTCCATTTTTGCCAGGTATCATCCAGCCTTCTGCACATCCAGATATCCATATAACCCAAGCCACCAGGGCGGTTGCTGCTAAAATATAAGGTAACATTATCAGGTGCCATGTAAGGCGTTGTATGATTAAAGTTCTTTAAATTTATTTTCTTACCTAAACTTTTGGGCTCTGTCCAGGTATCATCTTTTTCTAAAAAACTTACATATAGTTGGTTGTTTAAACCGCCCAACTCGTCTGACATGTAGTATAATAATGTTTGCCCGTTGTTGGCCATGAAGGCTCCGTTTTGGCGCCCCCTGTCGTACTTTGCATAATTTTTAATACGCAGCATGTTGGGCTTGCTCCACAGGCCATCTTCTTTTAGATAACACATGCTTACACCGTTGCCAAAATAATCGCCGTTTATAAAAGCATTGCGTATTAAAATCCTGTTGTTATCAGGCGCTATCCAAAACACAGCATTAAAATAATAAGTATTTAACGGATACCCCAAATGCACAGCCTGCCCCCATTTACCTGACGAGCTGTCTTTTTCAGAAAACCAAATGTCCTGTGAGTTGCGTATTTCATTATATTTGGTATTTTCAGGATGGTTTTGGCAGATGAAAAAAAGCAGGTTCCCATCGGCTGAAATAGTGGGTCTTAACTCAGGTAAATCTGTATTGATATTGGTACCGAGGTTTTCAATTTTAAGAATAGTTTCTGAGTTTATAACAAGGTCCTTCTTAGCTTTTAAATGGCCTAAAGAATCAGTGTAAGCAGGTTGCGCAACTACATACTGCATGCAAAAAAATACAATAAAAAGTAAGTAGCGTGTTTTCAAAGTTTAGGATTTTACCCTGAAACAACGAGAAAAGCCAGTTTATATTTTGAAGAGATTGGATTATTTTGATTGTGCAAAAAGATTTTCGACTTATAGCAGGGTACGCAGCTTTTGGTATACCTTATTCTATTAAGAAAGCGAATACAGAATTTAACTGGTAAGAATATAGTTCCCGATATTATGAAATTACTTGCGGCCGATAGCTTTGTTAAGGTAAAACTAACATGCTTTCAATAAAATACTATCATTTCCACTAAAAATTAATACTGTAGTTATGTAATAAATTATAGCCCGATAATATTTATTCAACACAGAATTTTAGCAGGGCTTTAAGGTGTTTGGTTTTATTAGAATTAATATGATTTTCCTTTATAAAGCCAGTGATATTTTTCTTACTAAAATAATGGTTAAAATTCTTTGTAGTAGTTCTAAAAAATGGAAAAATACGTTGCCAATGTAGTAAAAAAATTATTGTTTAAGCAATACATCTTTGTCAGCCTTCAATCTGTACAGTTCAATATTATCAATTATCGAAAGAGTAGTTTACTTGGGAAGCTTCGAAATTAACATCATAATCCTTTGCCTCATTTGCTACCTGAACCATCTGCTTTTTTATGGCCAGTTTAAAGTTGCCGACTTTAAAAATTCCCTTAAATATCCGTTATCAAAATAAAATAACATTGAGATTATCATCAGCGTTTTAATCAATAAAGAATCTTTTATTGAAAGTGTATCATTTTAGCATTAATAAAACACACCTCATTATTTAAAAAAATAAAATTTATTTTTAAAGATATTTCCATTCTTTAAAAAAGCGCCTCTTCCCTAAACGTAAGCAACAAGTACATTGCCTGCTGTGGCAATCTTAGCTGGGTACTTCTACTGTCCGCACCAGATAGCCGTTTTCAATTTGTGCAGTTGCAGTCTGGCTAAAAAATATAAACCCGGCAAATAACAATCTTGTATTCATAATTTTTTTATGTTGGTGTAAGCCAGCCTATGTATTATTCCGGTTTTTATTTTTTGCAGTTTAGTTTAATATTTTAATGAAAAAGTTAAGCTACATCAACAATATGGATACAATATTATTGTACTTGAGAAAATTTGTACATTATTAAAAAATTGCGGTGTTATTGCTCTTGTATAACAAAGGTAACCGGTTGCCTTCGGTAAGCGTTTACCTTACGGCCATATTGAATGGCAGGCTCCCAGGCCGGGGCTTTTTTTATAATCCTGATCACTTCTTTTTCCATACCATAACCGTGATTTGTTTCTGCAGCCACACCACTGATGCTGCCGTTTTTGGCGATAATAAATCTCACTATAACCTGATATGCCCCCTTAGGAGCTTTGTTATTTACCGGTATCAGGGCATTTAAATTTTTTTGAAGATACATATGCCATGCATTTGTTCCGCCTGTAAAATCTGCTTCCTTTTCTTCTCTTGTATAAAACGAATCTAGCCTTACCCTGCCTGAATCATAGGTTTTTTGAAAACCGTTTTGTCCCTTAAAAAAAACTTCGCTGCTCAGCTCTCCTTTGTCGCTATAGGCAATTGTTTTTAAGGTATCTGCAAGGCTATCTTTAAATGAGTAATAACTTAGCCTACCATTTTTGTTAAAGTTAAACGTGGCGGTTGTTAAGGCTTTATCTTTTTTATAAACAGATGAATCGGTTTTAAATCCCAGGGTATCCCATTTTAACCAAAGGCCATCTTTTTCCTCGTTTAAATAATTTCCCTCCTGCTCAATTTTACCATTTGCATAAAATTGGGTAAATATTCCCTGCCTGGTATGCATTGAAGAATCTGTATAATGTACGGTCATAAACAAATTGCCACCGTTATTAACAAAATAATCCAGCTTGAACAACCCAGTTTTTTCAATTAAGCCTTTGCCTGTTAAAATTGCATCAGCAGCTTTTGTAGTTACAAGCTGTCTATCAAAATAGTAAACATATTTGTAGGCTTGCGCATGGCAAATACTAAAAAAACAAAACAGGTTTATTAGTGTAAATAGAAAGTATTTTTTCATAAATAGTTGCAATGCTTTTTTGGGTTTAGATAAAAATCGTTTTTAGATAAATGATTTGTCCATCTCAAAAAATTGTTTAAGAGCAGATAGCTAGCCGCTATTTTATAAAAAATATTTTAATAATTAAAAATACTAAAAATGTGCATTATAATATCTATGGGTATTGCTCAAAAGTTTTTAGCTGATTTTTATTGTAAGAAGCAGTTCTCCAAAAAAGGAAG
>JAYVUJ010000243.1:0-4064 GCA_043788035.1 Ferruginibacter sp.
ATGGCAATGGAATAAGCAATCGCATCGGATACACCTGCTAAAGTTGTTTGTTTTCCATTTGTGCCAAATGTACTATCTACACTACCATTTGCTTTATACCGGATAATGGCAAAATTATAGCCAGAAACATCAGTATATAAGGTACCTCCAACAACTGCTTTTCCATCAGCCTGTATGGCTACTGTGTTGGCTGATTGGGAGGTACTTTCGAAGGAAGTAACTTGTCGCCCGGTTTTATTAAAGCTTTTGTCAAGGCTTCCATCAGAATTATAACGCACAGTAGCAAAATAGGGAATACTATTAACGGTAGTGCTGCCTGTTACAATTACTTTTCCATCACCTTGGATGGCAACACTTCTGGCAAAAGAAGCTCCGGAAAATAAGGTGGATTGCAAGCCATTGGTACCAAATGTTGAATCGAGTGCCCCATTAGCTTTTATACATGCAACAAAAAAGTAAGGGCTGCCACTTTGTGAGCCGACAATCACTATTTTTCCATCGTTTTTTATAGCAGCAGCGGCATTAGTAAATGGTACAGCACTGGAATAGCCATTTAAGCCATAGCTTGAATCTATCGCACCAGTAGCAAATCTTTTTGAAAAGAAGGCATCATTTAAAAGCACATACATGCCACCACTACCATCTGGATTAGTTAACACTTGGGTTGCCTGGCTGTTGTATATGCCGAATGGAGAACCCATATCTGTTTTTGCAAAACCTTTTGTGCCAAATGATAGATCGAGGTTGCCCGTTTGAGCAAAGCTAAAATGCAGGCAATAGCATAGTACGGAAGTAAGTAAAATTTTCTTCATTTGTTTCGTTTGGTAACTTAAAATGCAGGCTAGTGATACAGGAGTGCTTTATTGTTCAGCACTGTCAATAAATAATTGGATTTGGGTTTTACAACCAGGCTTTATAGAGGGATATAAGACGATGTATGGCAAGAGATATAAAAATAAATCTTTAAAATGAATTTTAACGAATAGAGGGCTTATTTATTTATTATTTTTTATACTTGTTATTCTATGAAATATATAGTAAACTGTTGATGGTTGATACAAACTGCCCGTTAAATGTAGCAGATAATAAAGGCTTTAGTTAGGGCAAGCTACAGTATTAGTTAAAAAAATTACAAGCTCATTACTTGCCACTACAAGCTTTTCGCGGCTCTGGCTATTGGGTCAAAAAACGGGCTAGTTCACAACTAGAGTGTACCTCCTATAGTTAATTGGGCTTATAAATAGTAATCTATTAGGGTGCATTAATTGCCGTTAGGTTAGGCTATTTTTACTTTTTTGTAGAGGGTTAAGTGAGGTTAAAACAAATATAATTATCCTTATTTTCAAGGTCTTGTAGGGAAATTCCTATAATTTTTATTTAAATGCTGTCAAGTTAAGGACTGGCTTATCTTTTGGAGAGTAAAATTTTCTGTAATGACAAACAGTAAAATCCTCCACTTAACAGCATTCATTTTTATTTGTAAAATACTTTATCAGTAAAAAGAAACTTTAGCCCAAACCACGTAGGCTGCTAAGTTCGCTTTTATAAAGATTGAAGGCTTTTATCGATGATGGCCACGCACTCCATTACTTGTTTTTTAGTAATCAATAGTGGTGGGGCAAAACGTATTTTATCTCCATGAGTAGGTTTAGCCAACAAGCCATTTTTTTTAAGGGTTAAGCATAAATCCCATGCAGCTTCTGGGTTGGTATGTTTTATAACGATGGCATTTAACAATCCTTTGCCCCTAACTAATGCAATAAATGGCGAATTAAGTTTCCTTATTTCACTACGCAGCAATTCGCCCATGCTATCTGCGTTGGCTACCATATTTTCATCTTTTAAAACCTGCAATGCTGTAATTGCCACGGCGCAGGCTAATGGGTTGCCGCCATAAGTACTGCCATGTTCGCCTGGTTTAATGGTTAGCATAATTTCATCATCTGCAAGCACGGCGCTTACCGGTAATACGCCGCCACTAAGGGCTTTGCCTAATATCAACATATCCGGGCGCACATCCTCATGGTCGCAAGCCAGCATTTTTCCTGTGCGGGCAAGACCAGTCTGTATCTCATCGGCAATCATCAGTACATTATATGCTGTGCATAAATCTCTTACAGCTGTTAGGTAGCCTTCGTCTGGCACCATCACGCCTGCTTCGCCTTGTATTGGCTCAAACAAAAATGCAGCTACGTTCTTATCCAGGAATGCTTTGCCTAAAGCGTCGATATTATTATAAGGTACCACAATATACCCACCACTAAAAGGGCCGAAATTATCTTTGGCAGATGGGTCGCTGCTAAAAGTGATTACACCAGTTGTACGCCCGTGAAAATTACCATCGCAAACCACAATTACCGCTCTGTTTTGATCAATGCCCTTTACTTCGTACGCCCATTTACGGGCAAGCTTTAATGCCGTTTCTACAGCCTCTACGCCAGTGTTCATGGGCAACACTTTATCGTAACCGAAATATTCAGTTACAAACTTTTCATAGCGCCCTAACAAATCGCTGTGAAAGGCACGGCTGGTAAGGGTTAGCCTAGTTGCCTGGGCTACAAGCGAAGCAATTATTTTTGGATGGCAGTGCCCTTGGTTCACGGCGGAATAACCACTCAAAAAATCGTAGTACCGCTTGCCATCTACATCGTACACAAATACGCCTTCGCCACGGTCTAGCACAACCGGTAGGGGATGATAATTATGTGCACCGTACCTTTCTTCCAGGTCGATATATTGTTGTGTGTTGGCTGATAAATTGATAGTTGCGTGCATAGCGATTTAATGAATGATGAAGATTTGCCGGTTTATATTTTGTAGGAGGCTGGCTATTGAGACAAATGAAAAAAGTAGATAGAAGTCTTGCGTACTGAACTTAGTGGTTCAATAAATCGAGGTTATTGCTTAGAAAATACGGTATGTGTTGCGTAATGTTGATAGTATAAATTTAGTGCAATATAAAATATTTTTCAATAGCCTATCTTTAAATTTTTAAATTAGTACTTTATGAAAAACGCATTGCAAAAGCCAGGTACGATATTAATTGCCCTTTTACTAAGTATGTTATGTTGCCTCGCTCAAAATAAAAGGGCTATAGATATAAATAATCTTAATAAAAAATGGTGGAAAGAAGCCATCGTCTACCAGTTATACCCAAGAAGCTTTAAAGATACCGATGGCGATGGGATAGGTGATTTGAAGGGCATCATTTCTAAGCTTGACTACATTAAAAGCCTTGGTGTTACTGTAGTTTGGCTAAATCCCATCTATGCTTCACCTAATGACGACAATGGGTACGACATTAGTGACTACCGCAATATCATGAAAGATTTTGGCACCATGGTTGATTTTGACAATTTATTAAAAGGGCTTCACCGACGGGGCATAAAACTTATAATGGACCTGGTAGTAAACCATTCCAGCGATGAGCATGAATGGTTTAAGCAATCAAGGAGCTCGCGTACCAGCCCTTACCGTAATTACTACCATTGGTGGAATGCGGAAAGGGGTAAGCCAAACTACCGGTGGAGCTTTTTTGATATCAACAGCGAGGCCTGGAAATATGATTCGCTTACTAATGCCTATTATCTTCATTATTTTTCAAGAAAGCAGCCCGACCTCAATTGGGAAAATCCAACATTGCGGCACGAAATATATGGCATTATGGACTTCTGGCTAAAAAAAGGCATTGATGGCTTTAGGATGGATGCCTTTCAATTCGCATCGAAAGACACGAGCTTTCCGGCGTTGCCCGCAGGGTACCAAAAAAATATAATTAAGTACTACGGCATGGGGCCACACCTGCATGATTATTTAAAAGAAATGAACAAACAAGTGTTTAGCAAATATAATATTATGACGGTAGCGGAAGGTGCCGGCAGCTCATTTACCGACGCCCATAATTTAGTAGATGCCCAGCGCAATGAATTAGATATGGCCTATCATTTTGAAGGCATGGATATTGGCAACGACCCAAAAGGCTACAGCCTGTTTGATTTTAAAAACGTGTATACCCGCTGGGATAGCGCCTTTGCAGGCAGTGGCTGGCTATCAATTTTTTTGGG
>JAYVUJ010000244.1:0-2535 GCA_043788035.1 Ferruginibacter sp.
AGTGCATGGAAAAATGTTTGGCTCCAATAACCCAAAACTAAGAAGTATTTTTAAAGTAGCGTGGACAAAGGCAAGCCAGGTTTGGCTTACCGGCGTTAATACCGGCGAATACGAAAGAATGGTTTTCAATAAAGAAGTAGAAGAAAACGGTAACGGCATTGAAGCTCCCGACCTGATAGGTTGGCAAGGAGGCCAGCAGTTGATACTGGAAAATGGAGAGATATTATCAGTAGGTTTTAGTGGCTTCAGAGGTGTTACTGATATAGAAATTATGGTAAGGGCCTTGCAACAGGTGCAACAAAAATAAAATACTGCCATTTTTAATTTTGTCTACGTGGTTTGTTTCCTATCTAGTAAGCCCACTTGCGCAGGACTCCGTCCTGTTGCCAGTCGTTATTAATAGCCGCAACTAATGTGCTTTAAGACAAGGGGATAGTGTACGGCACAAATGCTTGCAGCCGCAGTAGGTTAATTGAAACCAATTAGTTCTTTAAAATAGTAAATAGTTATTGAGGCACTGGCGTATTTGCGTTTAGCATAAGCTTTAAGAAACAAAAATAACATACTCAATAAATACTTTTAAGTTTGTAGGCTTATATAAAAACAAATGAGCACTAAATACAAATTGACACCCCCTGGCGCAGGGCTCTTTCCTGTTGTCAATCGTTACTACTCTCACAACCAGCATGCTACGCTAAAATAATAAGGTCTTTCTCCGTGGGTGGTTTCCTATCTAGTAAGTTTAGCTAAACCGGTGGACTGGCCTCCACACATACTATAAATTTGACTTTGCTGATTGTAAAGGCACACAAACCCACGCCGCGACCCACCCGGGGAAATTTCATGGTTTTAAGGTTAGTATTTTGTGAATTGAAAGCCCCGGACATTAAGGAATATCAATAAAAATTGAATCGTAAGACCTGCCTGGATGAACCCGTTCGGACGGGAATAGCCCAGCCCTTTGGCGCCTCGCCATGGGATACGCACCAAACTTGTAATTAAAAAATAAGCCTTGCGGAAAAAGGGACAAAGTAAACATTGATACATACTTAAGCACAATACCAGGTCCGATTAATCAAGTTTGTACTTATACCGCAAACCATTGCCATAATATCAAATCAATTGCATATATTTAATTCCCTTTTAACCTAAACCTATTAATTATGAACTTCTTTGAGCGATTAAGCACTGGCTGGACAATTACTAAAAACAGCTTTGCCATTCTGCAAAAAAATAAACAACTCATCATCTTTCCCATCCTTTCCGGCGCCTCTTTAATTTTAGTCATGGGCACTTTTGTTGTTGGCGTATTAGCGGCTTCTGGCTGGCAGGCAGACTACATTGGCACTACCAGCAGCGTAGTGACTTACGCCATTATGTTCGGATTTTATTTTGTGAATTACTTCATCATTGTATTTTTTAACATGGCGCTTATCCACTGCACAAAACTGTTTTTTGATGGCGAAGAAGTAAGTGTAAGCATTGGGCTTAAATTTAGCATTAGCCGAATTGGCTACATTGTATCCTGGGCAATTTTTGCGGCAACAATTGGTACCATACTAAAAATAATACAGGAAAATACCGGCGCGCTGGGCAAAATAATAACTGGATTGATAGGCATTGTGTTTAGTGTGGCTACCTTTTTTGTAGTACCGATAATTGCTTACGAAAACCTAGGTCCTATTGATGCATTCAAGCGCTCCACTCAATTAATGAAACAAAAATGGGGCGAAAGCTTATCGGCTACTTTTAGCATGGGGCTAATACAGATGCTTGTTTATTTACTTGTTATCATACCTTTTGCTATCATTGCTATGTACGTAAACATGTTGTTGGGCGCCGGGCTTGCAGTAATGGCTGCCTTTATTGTATTTGCTGTTTTTAGCGCAGCCAAAACTATTTTTGTAAGCTCTGTTTACCACAACGTAACAGGCACTATTGATGACCATTTTAACCAACAAATAATAGACAGCCTGTTTGTTCAAAAAAAGTAAACTGTTATTTATAGCAGCTACGTTATTACTGCATGACTAAAAATAAAAGCCTGAACATGCAAAGTTCGTTTGCTTGTTCAGGCTTTTTTAATTGGATATGCTACTGGTTAAATTGATGCTGCACTACCACGTGTCCAATATAAAATAATTTCATAGTAAAAGGATATACCCCCACTGGCGCAGGACTCCTTCCTGTTGCCAGTCGTTATTAATAGCCGCTGCTAATGTGCTTTAAGAAAAGGGGATAGTGTACGGCACAAATGCGTGCAGCCGCAGTAGGTTAATTGAAACCAATTAGTTCTTTAAAATAGTAAAAAAGTTATTGAGGCACTGGCGTATTTGCGTTTAGCATAAGCTTTAAGAAACAAGAATAGCATACCCCGACTGGCGCAGGACTCCGTCCAGTTGCCAGTAAAGGGTAGCCAGGAATTTTGAGGGCAAAACACTTTACTTTGATGGCATCAATTACTATGTAGGGTTAAATCTTCTAACTAAATTAATTACTTATCAATGTGGTAAAGCTAGTTGCCTCCAGCATACA
>JAYVUJ010000245.1:0-2457 GCA_043788035.1 Ferruginibacter sp.
CTATCTATTTATTATTATCGGGGGCATAAAACGGCTGGCGTTTAGTAGGTTGATGGGCAAAGAAAACTTAGTTCAATTTGATATACAAATTTATATTACCCGAAATTGAAAATTGTCACCCTACCTATTAATAGGCTAAACAAATTTATTTATAAATGGCCTAGGGGTTTGGTAACAACCTGCTTGCCGCAGTAAGTAAGTACTTTAACCCCGGCAAGCAGTGAGGTAATTACAGGCTGCATATTTAGATATGGAGGCACAGCAATAGCAATCAGCTTTGTAAAGATTTCACTTGCGGCACCACCTTCCTTTGCTTATTAAGCCTGTTGCGTGCAGGCAATTCTATAAAGCGATACGTAAAATAAGAAACTACTACTGTAACTAGTATAAAAACTATGCAAATTAACCATCCGGTAAACATTTCTGGTTTTGGCGGTGGCCCGGTTGCTACCTTAGTAAGGTCCACTGGGTTTAAGTAAGCTGTAATGCATACCAGTGTAAATATTAAAGGCTGGTGTACTAAATAAATAGAGAATGACCAATCGCCCAGCCGTTGTAATGGTTTAAACGCAAAGAATTTATCGATACCAATACTACCATAAGCACCGCAAAGCAATATTAAAGGAAATGGCATAACAGACAAAACATCGGGCAAGTCAAAATGCATACAAACAAAAGAAGCAAGCACCAGGCAAATTAAAACATACCCGTTTGCCAACACTTTTTTTAACCATTGTGTGCAGTAAGCCTGGTATACCATCATACCAAGTATAAAACCACATAAACACCTGATATAGCCATACTGATACGCAACATTTATAGAAAAACTATGTGGATTTATTTTTGCAAACGGTAGCTCTTCAGGTAAAGTTACAATAGGGATAATAAAAAATGTTATTACTAAATAGCCAACAAAACAAAGGATGGCTGTAATTACTTTTTTATTAGTACCCATTGCTAAAATAGGTGGTACTAAAAACGGGAAAACCATATAAGCCCACCACTCTACACTTATCGACCAGGAGGCATGGTTCCAACTAAACCAATTATGTAAATTCATAGAATGTAAAAGCAATACGTTGGTTACAATTGAAAAGGAATTATTTTCTATTTGTACAACAGGCAGTTTAGGGATACCTACTTTTTGAGAAATGAAAAACAAAAGGATACAATAGCATAAGGTAACAAAGTGTAAAGGGTATACCCGGGCAAACCGGGCAAGCGAAAACTTTTTAAATGCTTCTTTGCTTACACTGCCTGAAAATATTTTACCATACACGTAAAACATAATAAAGCCACTTAAAATAAAAAAGAAATCTACCATAAGGTACATGCGGGATAATAGCATGGATCGGGCATGCTTAACAAGCATACCGCTTCCCTGCCCAATCATTAAGTCCACATGATAAATAACAGTAAGCAGCGCAGCTACTCCCCGCATGGGCGTTAAATTATTTAGGTATTTGTTTATTGTTGCCATAAGCTTATTTATAAAAGTATTAAATGTTTACAGGTAACTAACAAGGGTTAAAGTACTATAAGGGGGATAAAAAACGGGTGCAAAAAACCACCTATATTTGTTGTTGCATTTATTTTTGTGCCAACAGCTCATAAGTAAAAGCTTGTATAGGATATTTTTTCAACGGCTCAGTAAATCCTGCATCAACTAAAATATTTTTTCCTTCTCCTTTTATAAGGTAAAACATATAGCATATTCCAGTGCTGTCTTTACTTGTTGAACCTACAGCAGAAAAAGCAATGGGCATTTTAAAATTGAGCGATGCAAATTTTAAAGCATAGATTTCATACTTATTGCTTTGGCTAAATACATTAAAAGAAATCGTCACCAGCGATAAAATCAAAGTATAAATTTTTAGTCGAGTTTGTATTATTTGTATTTTTTCCAATTGATTATTTTTTAAGTTATAAAGGTTTTTTGGAATTACCGTTAACGAATAAGTATTGACGAAGAGGCGGTTATTGAAAAAAAACCAGCCCCTACAACCAAAGCCAAATTGAAAATATTTTGATAACGATATTACCAACAGCCAAATAGTTAACACTTAGCCGGAACCAAAGCCAGAAAGCGATACATCAGCTGATTTTGCCTAAGTATAGCCCCACTATTGGTAATACTTTTGTTGGCTGTACTGCTTCAAAAACTCAACTTTTTATTTTGTGTTTTTGTTGGAAATATCCCGGAACATCTTCCATTTACCATCTTCTTTTTTCCAAAGCGCAATACTTTTCTCTTCAGAAACAACTTTATCTTTTACGTATATTTTAATTTTACCTTCTTCTGCCAATAAATCTTCTGTACCAAATACATCTATCGTTTCGAAATTAACGCTGGTAACAGGTGAATGCATAATGCCTGCAAAAACGCTCTGGATAGCTGCTCTTCCAACAACAGCAGGTGCATTAGCAAACATTAGTTATGCATCTTTGGTATATAAG
>JAYVUJ010000246.1:0-10779 GCA_043788035.1 Ferruginibacter sp.
GGCATGATGACCGCAGACCCGAGGCTGGTAAACAATGTAAGGATTATTACAGAAATTTCTTACCAGGAAGCCATGGAGCTATCGCACTTTGGCGCTAAAGTAATATATCCGCCAACCATACAGCCGGTACGCAGCAAAGGCATACCTACGTGGATAAAAAATACTTTTGCTCCGCAAGATGCCGGCACTGTTATCCAGAAAGAATACAACGCTACCAAAGAGTACAACAGCAATAGCAGCATTAATACAATAAGAGGCATTTCCAGTATCAACAACATTGCCTTGCTTAGCCTTGAAGGCAGCGGTATGGTTGGTATACCTGGTTTTTCTAAAAGGCTTTTTGAAGCGTTGGCGGTAAATAAGATCAATGTAATATTAATAACGCAAAGCTCTTCCGAACATTCTATTTGTGTGGGTATAGAAGCGGTAAATGCAGGTAATGCCAAGCAAATAATTGATGAAGCTTTTGCTTATGAAATAGCCACTAAAAAAGTAGATCCAATTATAGTAGAAAAAGAATTGGCCATAATTGCATTGGTAGGCGATAACATGAAAAGCCATCCAGGCATTAGTGGTAAAATGTTTGGTAACCTTGGCCGTAACGGCGTTAACGTACGTGCCATAGCGCAAGGCTCGTCTGAAAGAAATATTTCTGCGGTTATTTCTATGCACGATGTAAAAAAAGCCATCAACGTATTGCACGAAGAATTTTTTGAAACGGTATATAAAGAGATTAATTTATTTATTGCTGGCGTGGGCAATGTAGGTGGCAGGCTAGTAGCGCAAATTTCTCAGCAGCAACAATTTCTATTACAGAACCTGCACCTAAAAATCAATGTAGTCGGCTTAGGCAATAGTAAAAAAATGTTGTTTAAAGAGGAGGGTATTCCGCTAAAAGACTGGAAGGAATTATTGGTTACAGATGGCGAGCCGATGGACATGCAGCTGTTTATAGAAAGGATACAATCCAAGAATTTACGCAACGCTGTATTTGCAGATGTTACCGCTAATGAAATGGTAGCTACCTGCTATGAACAACTATTACAAAAAAGCATTTCTGTTGTGGCCTGCAATAAGATAGCCTGCTCTTCCGCTTACGGATATTATAAAAAATTAAAGAATTTAAGCCGCGAATTTAATGCGCAATTTTTGTATGAAACCAATGTTGGCGCAAGTTTACCCATTATCGGCACCTTAAACGATTTACTTAGGGGCGGAGATGAGGTTACTAAAATTCAAGCCGTTTTAAGCGGTACACTAAACTTTGTATTTAATAATTACGATGGTAAAAAAAGCTTTGCTACCATAGTAAAGCAAGCGCAGGATGAAGGGTATACAGAGCCAGACCCACGCCTTGATTTAAGTGGCAAAGATGTGATGCGCAAAATAATGATACTGGCCAGGGAAGCAGGCAACATTATGGAAATGGAAGACATTATTAACGATAGTTTTATGCCGCCAGAATGTATGGTTGGTTCGGTAGAAGATTTTTACAAATCGATGGAAGGACACGAAGCGCATTTTAAGCAATTGTTTATTGATGCGGGCACTAACAAATTAAAGTTTGTAGCTAATTTTATTGATGGAAAAGCATCTGTAGGGCTGCAGCATATAAATCCGCAGCACGACCTATACCATTTGTATGGAAAAGATAATATCGTGCTATTTTATACCGATAGGTATGTAGAACAGCCATTGGTAATAAAAGGCGCAGGTGCCGGTGCGGATGTAACAGCGTCTGGTGTGTTTGGCGATATTATCAGGGCATCAAGGGTATAAAATCTTTTTAATTTCCCCGCATGGGAAAAAGCAAACAGCAGTATATGAATGAACAACATAATGAAGTGATTGCCGCTGATATACCTAATAATATTAGGGGTATTGGCACAATTGTTAAAGTACTTGCACCGGCAACAGTAGCCAACCTGGTTTGTGGTTTTGATGTGTTGGGCATGTGCCTGAACGAACCCAACGACCTGATGGAAATAAAGTTGCTGGATGAAAAAAAGGTAATTATTCTAAGCGCAGATGGCTATCCGTTGCCATTAGACCCAATGCTAAATACGGCGGGCGCCCCATTGGTAGAAATGCTGCATGAGCTGCCGGATAACATTGGTTTTGAAGTAACTATCCACAAAAAAATAAAGCCCGGTAGTGGCATAGGTTCCAGTGCGGCAAGTGCTGCTGGCGCTGTAGTGGGCGCAAATTATCTAGTAAATAATTTTTTCTCTAAGCAAGATTTGGTGCGTTTTGCCATGTTTGGAGAAAAGGTAGCGAGTGGCGTAAAGCATGCGGATAATATCGCACCCTGCATTTACGGCGGCATTACATTAATACGCAGCATACATCCGCTGGATATTGTACCTATACCAACGCCAGATTTGTTCGTTACCATCGTACATCCGCAGATAGAAGTACGCACATCCGATGCCCGCCAAATTTTACGTAAAGAAGTGTTATTAAAAGATGCCATTAAGCAATGGGGCAATATAGCCGGGCTGGTAGCAGGTTTTATGCAAAACGACTTATCATTGATAGGGCGCTCTTTAGAGGATGTGATCATTGAGCCGGTAAGAAGTATTTTAATACCCGGCTTTGATGAACTAAAACTCAAATGCAAAGAAGCAGGCGCATTAGGCGGCGGCATTTCAGGCTCTGGGCCATCTGTATTTATGCTAAGCAAAGATGAACCGACAGCCAGGGCAGTAGAAAATGTAATGAAGGAAATTTACGGCCGTATAGGGCTGGACTATCATACGTATGTTACAACAATTAATAAAACAGGCGTTACAGTTATGAGTTAAGAGTTATTAGTTTTTTCGATGCGAATATTAAGCATCTATTTAACAACCAAACTTGCTACCTATTTCTATAATTTTTAAATGCTGAACAAAATAAATCTGTGCATAATCAATACACCTAAAGCCTCATCGCTAATATCTAAATAAAGTTGCGCATAACGAATACTATATTGTCCAAGACTTATAACTCATAACTCATATCTAAAAAAATATGCTCTTTTACAGCACCAACAATATCTCTCCAAAAGTTAATTTTAAGCAAGCTACCATTAACGGCCAGGCACCGGATAAAGGATTGTATTTTCCTGAAAAGGTACCCGTTTTCCCTGCGGAGATGATAGGCAATATTAGTAATTATAGCAATGAAGAAATTGCCTTTCAGGTGATAAAGCCTTATGTGGGTGATGCCATCCTTGAAGCAGAACTACGCCGTATTGTAGCTGAAACCATCAACTTTGATATGCCACTGGTGAAGGTTACCGGTGATATTTTTTCGCTGGAATTATTCCATGGCCCTACATTGGCTTTTAAAGATATCGGCGCTCGTTTTATGAGTCGTTGCCTTGGTTACTTTGTAAAAGATTTAGGAAAAAAAGTAACGGTTTTAGTTGCTACTTCCGGCGACACTGGCGGTGCGGTTGCCAATGGTTTTTTTGATGTAGATGGTGTGGATGTGGTGATATTATACCCTTCAGGAAAAGTAAGTACGGTGCAGGAAAAACAACTGACAACCCTTGGAAAAAATATCCATGCGCTGGAAGTTGCCGGTACTTTTGATGATTGCCAGCTTATGGTAAAGCAAGCTTTTACAGATGAAGCCCTAAAGGAAAAGTTGTTCCTCACATCTGCCAATAGCATTAATGTAGCCAGATGGTTGCCTCAGCAATTTTACTATTTCTTTGCCTATAAGCAATGGCTACAAAAAAATGAGCCGCCTGTAATAGCCGTGCCTAGTGGTAATTTCGGCAATATTTGTGCTGGTATTTTAGCGCATGCATCCGGCTTGCCTGTTAAGCATTTTATAGCTGCATGCAATGCCAACGATATAGTCCCCTCTTTTATGCAAACAGAAAAGTACGTGCCTAAAAAAGCAGTGGCTACCATATCTAACGCTATGGATGTAGGCAACCCAAGCAACTTTATCCGCATACTCGAAATTTTCGATCATCATTTTATCAACCTAAAAAAAGTAGTTAGTAGTTGTAGTATTACCGATGCTGAAACTAAGCAAACACTAAAGACTGTTTATCAACAACAAAAATATTTATTAGACCCACACGGAGCCGTAGGTTATTTTGCCCTGCAGCAATACCAGCAAACCAACCCCGGCTCAAAAGGCATTGTTTTAGAAACTGCCCACCCGGTAAAATTTTTTGATGTTGTAGAGCCAATAACAGGCGAACCAGTGCTTATTCCACCAACTGTACAGGCGCAGTTATTACTGCAGAAAAAAAGCACTAAAATAGCGGCTGATGCAGCTATGCTAAAACAATTTTTATTATCATTATAATACCTTGCCACCACAAATGGGTTTAAGCATAAATAATTTTTTTTAGAAGGTGGATATATAAAGGATAGCGATTTTGCTTTGGGCAAAAAAATAGGAACGGTTTATCCGATCCTGTTGCAAGGGTAATAATTCATAGAAAGTAAAGCTGGTAATTGAAGAATTTATTTTACGGCCAAAGATTGCTCAACAATTTCGTCCATTGTAATGCCTGAATGGCTTTCATCATACACGCATTCGCCTCCTTTAATTAGCAGCACTTGTGGCGATTCGTGGCTTACATCAAAAGTTGCAGCTACGGTTTGCGAAATATCCCTGTGTTTGATAAGATCCAGGTAATAAAAATCTATCCCTTCAGGCGAGCTGCCTCTTTCCAGCCTGCTTTTAGCCATACTGCTAATAGAGCAACGAGTGCTATGCTTAAAAATAAGCTGCGGCTTTAAGTTAGATTGTTCTTTAACATCTTTTAATTGAGCTTCATTTATAATTTCTATCCAATTCATACAATCATAATTATTTGTGTTCATTAATGTATCATACCTGCTGACATTGGGCAGCCGGTCCGCCTGCTAGCACCACAAGATGTAAAGCTAACCACAGCAGCAATAGCTATCGCTGCAAATAAGATAATTTTTTTCATTTTAAAAAATATTTTGTTTGTAAAAGGATGTAAACGCCAATAAAGGTACAAAAGTTGTGTATTGAATATTTAAGCCATCTATTTTGTTATAAAACCTTAACTTGCTTTTAGTATTTTCAATATTTTTGTGGTATTTATACACTATGTTGCATAGTTATGAAAATACTTTATTTTTAATGTAATAACCCATCTTAGAAACAATCAAAATCCTTTAAATGCCTTTACAATTACTTCGTCCGATTGCCTTTATTGATTTAGAAACAACAGGTGTAAACCTTTCTACCGATAGGATAGTAGAAGTAGCCATTATTAAAATTTTGCCTGATAATGCCAGGCAGGTAAAAAGAAAACTTATTAATCCGCAAATGCCCATACCTGCTGTAGTTACAGCTATACACGGCATAACCGATGAAATGGTAAAAGATGCACCAACTTTTAAACAGGCAGGGAACGAGCTAAAAATGTTTATTGAAAATTGTGATATGGCAGGCTACAACAGCAACCGGTTTGATATACCCATGCTGATGGAAGAATTTTTACGTGCTGGCATGGATGTAGACCTTAGTGCCCGCAGGATGATTGACGTGCAGCACATTTTTTACACCATGGAGCCACGTACGCTAACTGCTGCTTATAAATATTATTGCGAAAAAGAATTGATAGCTGCACATAGCGCCGAAGCAGATGTTAATGCTACAATAGATGTATTGTTATCGCAACTGGACCGCTATCCACATTTGGGTAATTCTGTGGATAGTATTTTAGGCACTATTGGCGAAGAAAAAATTGTTGATTATGCCCGTCGTTTTTTATTTAACGAAAAAGGGGTAGAAGTTTTTAATTTTGGTAAACATAAGGCCCGCCCGGTTGTTGATGTGTTAAGAGCAGAGCCGCAATATTACGATTGGATGATGAGGGGAGATTTTCCGCTGCACACCAAGCAGAAGCTCACCGAAATTTTAAACAGGACGCTGTTAAAGAATAACTAAATACCCACGCCTAAAATATATAGTGGTAATAATATACTTTACTATTTGTAAATTCGTAAAAAAGAACATCAGGTAAGCCTTGGAAAAACTTGTTATAATACCAACATATAATGAAAAAGATAACATTGCCTCTATTATAGAAGCTGTCATCGCTTTGCACCAACAGTTTCACGTGCTTGTAATTGATGATGGTTCTCCTGATGGGACTGCAGCTATTGTAAAGTCTCTTTTTTCAATTAACCCCGGGCAATTATTTTTAGAAGAACGTACAGGTAAATGTGGTTTAGGTACTGCTTATATCCATGGTTTTAGATGGGCATTGGCTCACGGGTACGATTTTATTTTTGAAATGGATGCCGATTTTTCGCATAATCCATCCGACCTGCAAAATTTATATGAAGCCTGCAAAAGCGGTGCTGGTGTAGCTGTAGGCTCCAGGTATGTAAAAGGCGGTGCTGTAGAAAATTGGCCCACCAACCGTATCGCCTTATCCAAAGGAGCTTCTTTATACACAAGGATAATTACCCTGATGCCCGTTAAAGACCCTACAGCCGGTTTTGTTTGTTATCGTAGGGAAGTGCTGGAATCTATTAATTTATCGGAGATACATTTTGTAGGATATGCTTTTCAAATAGAAATGAAGTTTGCCGCCTGGAAACTTGGTTTTACTATAAAAGAAGTACCCATCACTTTTAAAGACCGTAAATTAGGGGAAAGCAAAATGAATAAAGGCATCATTAAAGAAGGTGTTTTAGGCGTGCTTAAATTAAGATGGATGAGCCTGTTTAAAAACTACCGCAACAACGTAAAAAATACATATCCCCCCAACAAAAATATCCTTGATTTTCAACAGCCTGAAGTGATGCTGGAAAGAAAATAATTTTTATTTATGTAATGTTTTAAGTGACTGCATCTGTACAACAAACCTATTAGTATGCAGAAATTATTTGTAGCAGCAGCCATCGCTATTACAGTATTGCTTGCCTTAAAAACACCCGCCCCTTTTACCGTAACCGGAAAAATTACTGATGGTACCGGGCAGCCTATTTCAGGAGTAATTATCAAAATAAAAAATGACAGCACCATCACGCAATCTAGTGTGGAGGGTACCTACGCTATTATAGTGCCTGATACTCAAGCGGTGCTGGAATTTTCTTCTGTTGGTTATTTAAATAAAAACATCAAAGTTAAAAATCAGCGTATTATCAATGTAAAATTAATGCCAACGGTTAATGCATTGGAGGAAGTGGTGGTAGTAGGCTATTCAACATTGCGAAGCGATGGATATTCGGACATCAATAGCAAAGTAAGGGCGCAGCCCATGCAGCAAAATTATGCCGCTGGTAATCAATTGGCCGGTAAGTTGGCCAGCAGTCAAATAAGTGGGCAAATTGCTGATAGCAAAAATGCCCACGCAGGTAAAGAAGAAGAACCAGGCGGTGAAGGCTATGATTTTATAAAAGAAAATTCTTTTGTAAAAGCATCCGGTAAGCCTTTGTCAACTTTTTCTATTGATGTAGTTGCGGCTGCTTATAGTAATGTGCGCCGTATTTTGCAACAGGGAAACTTACCACCGGCAGGTGCCGTGCGTATTGAAGAGATGGTAAATTATTTTACCTACGATTATCCGCAGCCTGAAGGCGATAAGCCTTTCTCAGTGTCAACAGAAATTGGTAAATGCCATTGGAACAGCGAACACCGCCTGGCATTAATTGGGCTGCAGGGAAAAAACATCCCAGTGCAAAATTTACCTGCGAGCAACCTTTTTTTTAATGGATGTTTCCGGCTCTATGCTTAGTGCTGATAAACTGCCGCTGGTACAGCAATCTTTAAAATTATTGACCGATCAATTGCGGGAGCAGGATAATGTTGCCATTGTGGTATACGCCGGCAACGCTGGGCTGGTACTGCTTTCTACAAGTGGTGCTAATAAAATTTCTATTAAAAATACTATTGATGCATTGCAGGCTGGTGGCTCAACGGCAGGTGGTGAAAGCATTCAGTTAGCATATAAGACGGCATTGGAGCATTTTAAGAATAAAGGTAATAACCGGGTAATATTATGTACCGATGGCGATTTTGATGTGGGCACCAGTAGCGATGATGAACTGGAAACTATGATTGAAAAGAAAAGGGAAAGCGGTATTTTTTTAACCATACTAGGTTTTGGTTCCGGCAACTACCAGGATGCTAAAATGCAAAAGCTTGCTGATAAAGCTAATGGCAACCATGCGTACATCGACCAGTTAAGTGAAGCAAAAAAAGGGCTTGTAAATGAATTTGGCGGCACCTTGTTTACCATAGCGAAGGATGTAAAATTACAAGTAGAATGTAACCCGGCCTTAGTGCAAGGATATAGGTTGGTTGGTTATGAAAATCGCATGCTTGCTAAAGAAGATTTTAATGTTGATAAAAAAGATGCCGGTGAATTAGACAGCGGGCATGCCGTAACTGCGCTGTATGAAATTATGCCGGCCGGCCGGCCCTCTATATTTTTGAAGAAAGTTGATAGCCTTAAATACCAGCAGGAAAAAGGTGGAGCCAGTGCCGTTTTAAATCGCGAATGGATGACCATAAAGCTTAGGTACAAAATACCGGATGGCAACCTCAGTAAGTTAATTGAGCATCTTGTAACATACTATCCAAATACTAATATTCCCTTAAACGATAACTACCGCTTTGCCGCATCGGTAACAGCATTCGGCATGCTGCTGCGAAATTCTGAATTTAAACAGGAAGCCAGTTACACCAATATCATAAAATTAGCAAAAACTGCTGTTGGTAAAGATGCGGAAGGGTATCGCAAAGAGTTTATACAACTGGTAAAAAGGGCATCTGCCATTGCCGGTAATGCCGAGGATGAAGAGGACGAAGATGAATTATCTGCAAAATGGATTCCCCTAAAAAACAAACGTAAATAAAGCCGGTAATTATGTGTTTAACAACAATAAGTTACCGGCTTTTTTGCCAAAAACTATACTATCGTTTTACCTTAAAAATTTTCTTTTATGAATACAATTAAACTAACTATTGCCGAACCATGCCATAAAGATTGGGCTACCATGCAACCTGATGAGCAAGGCCGTTTTTGCACTGCCTGCAACAAAAGGGTAATTGATTTTACGGCGATGGATGACAGGGGAATATATACCACACTTTTAAAAGGAAGTGCAGATACATGCGGCAGGCTTACACAGCACCAGCTTGATGGAGTAATAAAATACGAACCAGTAAAAACGCAACGCTGGCATAAATATTTTTTTAGCTTTTTAGTACCTGTATTTTTGTTGGTTAAACAAGCAGGCGCACAAAAAATAATGGGCAAGCTTAGGGCAACCACCATCACTACGGTTTGTAATAAATTAACCACAGAAAAAATGAGGGACCTACCCGCAAAAAAATATTTTGAATTTAGTGGGGTTATAACTGATGCAACAAGTAACGAAGCACTTAATAATGCGTCCATACAAATTAAAGATGCAGGTAGAGGAGTGATATCTGACAGTGCCGGTAATTTTAAACTTAGTGATAAAACAACTAGGCAAACAGTAACCATTATTATTAGCGCTATTGGTTTTGCAACAAGGGAAGTGAATATAACTGTGCCTGCTGATGGATTTAGGATAAGCGATGAAAAAATTAAACTACAAAAGATGGCCACCATGTTGAAAGAGGTGTGTGTTAAAAGTACAATTGAAACAAGGCTTCTTGGATATCTTGGGGGTTTGAGTATGAGGACAAGTATTAGAAAAACTACTTTATTTAAGGCAAGGATTGTAACCGCTTTCAACGATTCCCTTAAAATATTCCCCAACCCTGTTGCGCATGGCAATACTTTTACGGCTGCGTTAAAACTGAAACAAACTGGTGCCTATGTATTACAGGTAATTGATGTAACAGGCAGGCTGGTATGGCAGCAGCAAATAAATGTAGCCTCAAAAATATACAATCAAAATATTGAATGCAATGCTACATGGATTAGCGGTATTTATTTTTTTAGGGTAATAAGCAATGGCAATAAATTAATAAGCAGCAGTAGTTTTTTCGTTAAATAATTATCAATTCTTAATTTTTAATTGGTCTTTTAGTTGTCCCAACCACTACAGCAGCTATGTGAAGATGCGGTAGCCCGTCCGAATGGCAGCCTGTCTGACGGGGCACACTTTTACATTTATTTTTCAGGAAACTTTTACCACTAAATGTGGGGTACTTTTAGGTTATATCAGCAAAATATAATCGCCATTTTTTGTGCTACTCGTTAAAGTAAAATACTACAACCCCGAAAGGGGCTGTCGGTTTGTAGCAAAGGGTGTAGCAAATATTTATTCCCTTGTAGCGGTTCTCCTAAATAGTGGCCTCACCTACATCAGGCTGAGCGCATTAGCGACTCCATACTCGGCCGCATTTTGCCGCATAGCTTTTATTTTCTAAAATGATTATTCAATTTAGACAGCTAATCAAATCAAAATTGCACTGTATAAAATGAGTAATTAACCACGTAAAAAACAACCACTTCTGGTAAAGCATATTTAGTTATTTTTATATCCTTTTTACGTCAGATAAATTTAGAAATTGCATGTACGATATCTGTTGCATTGGCCATATAACATTGGATAAAGTAGTAACTCCCAAAGCCGAAAAGCACATGGCTGGCGGCACTTCTTTCTATTTTTCAAATGCCATCCGCAATATGGATGTGCGGTACAAATTGGTTACAGCACTTGCCCAAAAAGACAAACAATTTGTAAGCGGCCTTGAAGCATTAGGCATTGAAGTGAAAACAATGCCCAGCGAACAGACGGTTTACTTCGAAAATATTTACTCGCATAATATGGACCAGCG
>JAYVUJ010000247.1:0-3938 GCA_043788035.1 Ferruginibacter sp.
TGATTAATTGTACCTGGGACCAGTATGAGCCAGCTTTTGCAGTATAATCCTTAGGCCCAGCTACATATTTTTTACGGCTGGCGTAAAACCCTGTCTGCACACTTAATTTATTAGTTAGCTTGTAACCAATACCAACGCCATATTTTGGGGTAATGGTGATATTTCCTAAAGAAAATAAATGTACACTTCCAGCATCTGCACCAATACTGACCAATACATAAAACTTAGAAGATGGCGTATCCTCATTTTTCTTTTTTATTTTCTTAACAGCCACATCTTTAGTAGCAAGCTCAATAATTTTTTTAGTTTTGTGGCTATCTGTAACAAGAGCAGTTTTAGGTTTGCCATATGTAATTACGGTAATACCGGTATCACCTGTGCCTTGCGGTAATAAATCTTCATTGTTAGTGCTATCCTGTACCACTGTGTCGCCATAATTACGCTTGATTGTCACATTTATTCGTCCCTTTACATCTCTTGCGGCTTTAATTTTTTTATTAATTGCAGAAGTATTTATTGCGACTGCATCGTTTGCAGGTTTACTTAGCCCATTTTTTTTTGTATGTGTAATCCGGCGTTTTTTTATAATTGGCAGGCTAAAAGTATTTTTTTTGTTAGATGAAGAACTGCCATTTGCCATTGCTGTTTTATCCTTATTAGCTATTTTATCAGTGGCTGATGGCACATTATCTTTTTGGCCAACTGATACATTATTTTTATTTGGAAAAGCTACGCCTGCTTTTTTATTTACAATAAGATTTTTATTTATATCCTGGTGATAAGCGGTGTTGGTTTTTGGTAAAGGCAATGGTGAAGAAATCTTTTTTTCGGGCGCCGTTCCGATATAATATAAATAAGCCCCTGCACCCAATACAAATACCGAGAGCCCTGCAAATACCCACCATATAAAAAAGCGCCGTCTGGTATCTTTTTCTTTATCCAGCTTAGCTTCCATATTGTTCCATGCCAGCTCATCAAAAGCCTGCTCGCTGTTTTCAGCGGCCTCCCTTATGCGGTTTTCAATATGGTCAAATTGCTCTTTGCTCATAATTTCTTATTAATGATTCGCTGATCATTTTTTGGATATTTGCCCTTGCCTTTGCCAGGTTAGACTTAGATGTGCCGTTGGTAATATGTAACTGTGCGGCAATTTCATCATGCTTAAACCCATCAATAACAAATAGATTAAATACTGTTCGGTAAACGGGAGATAGCCGCTGCACCATTTCTATAATTTCAACGTACGTCATTTTATCAATGGCCGTTTCCTGTGAATCCGCCATGTCAAAATGGGCATCCTCCATTTCTCCAACTAAATAATTTTTTTTATTTTTTCTGTAATTATCAATAGCAGTATGTATAAAAATAGTTTTCATCCATGCTTTTAATGAGGCATCAAAATTATTATGGGCTGGCTTAAAATTGGGAAGTTCTCTTAAAATCTTTAAAAATCCATCATTTACAACTTCCATTGTATCATCTTTACTATTGCAATAACGCATACATATAGCGGTAGCAAAACCATAAAAAAATTGATAAAATTCCTTCTGGCTTTCCCTATTCGCTTTTATGCAGCCATTTACGATATGCTCAATTTGTTGCCTCGTTGGTATAATTTTAAGGTTATGTTACTGTAATCGTATAATTAAAGGTAATGGTTGCCTTGGCTACCGAGAAATTGAAATAGCAGCTTTACTACCCTCCATAAGAGGTGTATGGGTGCTGCATGTTTAAAAAAAATTTAATATTCTTACATCTGTTGACTCTTCTTTAGAGAGCACAAAAGTTAGCAACTTCTGTGGCATCTTACCAATAATTTTCTTTGGCCTATTACATTTGTTCTTAATAAAATAAATTTTTAGCAATCGTTTAAGTTATATACACATCTACTATAATATTTTTTTAAGAAACAGGCTTATCCTTTTATTAAAGTTGCAACGTGCTGCCCACTTGCAAGTGCCGCCTCTACCGTACCGGGATGGTTGCCCTGATAAAGTGCTTCACCAGCAAAAAATATTGTGTTAAATAATGGGGTAGATAAAGTCATTTTTGCTTCGGCAGAGTTTACCACATCATAACTATACCCTCCCGGGGAAATTGTATTTGCCTGCCAGTTGAATATTTCTCCATATTGTAAGGCGGCTATTAGTTTATCTTCCGCTATATCGAATATTGATGCCAATGATACCAAAGCTTTTTGGAGAAGTGTAGCATTATCTTCCGCTGCAAGTATAGCTGCTGCAGGGCCGCCCATCCAACCGGTTAATATAGGCACCGTATTGGGTAATTGTGTCCACCAGGTAGGGAAAAATTTTTCATCACTAAAAAAGAACTGAGCATCGGGCTTCCAAAAAGTTTTATTGAATTTAAGTACCGCTTTTATTACCGCCCCAAAACCAATATTTTGCGCCGCTTTTGCATATGCATTAATTGGCGGGTCATATTGCAGGAATAACCTTTGTCCGTTTTGAAACAACAGATTGAGCGGCGCAGTAATCAATATTTTATTTGCCTTAAACACCTCTTTGTTAGTGGTATGAGCCGTTACATTATCCTGGTTCCAATTAATGCGCTCAACTGTTGTATTAAGCAAAATTTTGCATTCGTCGGCTATTGCCTGTTGGGCAATATAATCTACCAAAGCCTTATAGCCACCGGGTATGCGGTAAATATCCTCATCTTCGGCACTCCATTCTTTATAAAGAGAGCATACGCTTGCTAGTTTGCAGTCTGCCAAGTCAAACCCTTCCGCATAGGCGATAACTTGTTTCTTTAAGCCCGCATATTTTTCATCTGCATAATGGCTTTGTAAAAATACTTCCAGTGTAACATCTGTTGTAACCATTTTCATTTTTTGCAACATTTCCTCCCACCCTTGTGCCTTTTCCCCATCTATATTAAAAATGCCATCTTTTTTACGGTAGGTTTCACCCGTTGTTTTAATAAATTGAATATGTGCATCATTTAGTAACTGCTTGGTAATAGGCAAGTTGCCATGCACAAATTCTGCTCCCGCCTCAATAACCTCATCTTGCTTGCTAATGCTGTGCATACGCCCGCCAAGGCGGTTACCTGCTTCTAAAATAGTTACATTAAAATATAACGAAAGCTGTTTGGCTGCCAGTAAGCCAGCAGCGCCAGCACCAATAATTAATAATGATTTTTCTTTCATACCTGGCTAAAAAGCTAATATTAAGCCATAAGGGAAATTTTGTTTTGTATAAAAGTTTTTTGTTATGAGGTATACAGCATAATCCATAGTCCATTAAAAATTATTAATTATGTAATGTGGTATGATATTTTCAAAGTGTTTAAAATTATGATTATCTAACATCAAAATAATAAGCGCATGACAACAAAATCAATTTTACTTATTAGCGGTATAGGTACATTGGCTTATCTTCTTTATAAAAAATCTACCGGTGGCAAACATATTAACAAGCCTGGTGCGGTAAAAAAATTTACAAACAAAGTTGTGCATGGTATTATCAAGCCTTTAGCGGAGGTAGCGGAAGATGTTCCATCTTACCCAATAATAGTTAACAACGATTGGTAAGCAATTTCAATGCTCCTGCTTTAAATTACTGCGATAATTTTTCTGCATGAAGAATTATGTATTTAAAAAAAAGATAAAAGCAATCATCAAAAAAAAGGGGCAGGGTTATGCTTAAACATATTGACTGGAAAGATACTTATAAATGGACATTTCTTGCAGCAGTTTTATTTTGTATCCCGGCTTTTATTTATATAGTCAGGGCAGATTATACAGCATCGTGGATATTATTTTTAGGTGCCATTCTTTTTCTTTTTACAAATGCTTTTCATACTGTTACTGAGAGCAAAAAAAAGGAGGCGATGCAAGTATGGCGGCACTTATATTTGTAGCAGAGGTTACAACAATTGTAGGTATAATTTTAGCATGCTGTATTTGTTTTTTA
>JAYVUJ010000248.1:0-2536 GCA_043788035.1 Ferruginibacter sp.
AAGGGGGATTTTAGTTAAAAGCAATGGGTTGTAAAAAATGTTTTTAGCAATGAAAAAAATGATAGTGCTTATTTGCCTAATAGCTGCCTGCAATAAATTGCTTGCTCAATATACCAATAATGGTAGTGCTGTTACCACTAATTGTCATTGTTATATTTTAACACCAGCCTTAATGAATACAAATGGCTCAGTTTGGAATAATAACAAAATAGACCTCCGGATATCCTTTGATTTTCAATTCAATGTATTTTTAGGCTGTAGTGATGCTAACGGTGCGGATGGTATAGTGTTTGCACTACAACCGCTGAGTACCAGTGTTGGTAGTGCTGGCGGCGGGCTAGGTTTTGACGGGGTAGTGCCATCTATTGGCGTAACATTGGATACTTATCAAAATACAGAAAATAATGATCCTTATTACGACCATATAGATTTTCAATATAATGGCAACCTTAACCATATCGGCACACCTCCTGCCATTTCTGCAACCAGCGATAATGTTGAAGATTGCAACTGGCATTCTTTAAGGATAACCTGGGATGCCCCTTCTACAACTTATACGGCTTATTTTGATGGCATTTTAAGGATAACTACTGTAAATGATTTAGTAACAACCACTTTTAAAGGAGACCCGATGGTATTTTGGGGATTTACAGGCTCTACAGGCGGCTTGTCGAACCTGCAGCAATTTTGTACTGCATTAACACCAGCATATAAGCAGCTGTCAAATCAAAAAAGATGCATTGGCGAGCCGATCACTTTTTATGATTCCACTATTTCTTTTGCACCATTGTTCAAAAGGTATTGGGATTTTGGGGATAATAGCCCGGTAGATTCTGTAAATATTAATCCAATACACAGATTTGCCATCGCCGGCGATTATACAGTAAAACAAACCGTAATTGGCAAAGATGGCTGTTTAGAAATTAATTCGCAGGTGGTGCGCATTGGCAGTAAGCCTGTTGCCGCTTTCAGCCTTAATAATGCTTGTGCAGATAGCACAGTTAGTTTTAAAGATGCTTCCCTAACACAAGTGGGCACAGTAAACCAATGGAATTGGGATTTAGGGGCTGGCATAGTTTCAACCCTGCAAAACCCAACACATGCTTACCCAATTTATGAAGGCGGCGGCCCTTTAACAATTAAGCTATCTGTAAAAACTTTAGAAGGTTGTACGTCTGATACAGTTACTAATTCTCTTAAAATATTTCCACGTCCAAAAGCAGATTTTACTAATGTACCAGCAGCTTGTTTCAACACAACTGTAAGCTTTACCGATGCTTCACTCCTTGATCAATCCGGCAATACATTTAATTCTATCATCAATAACTGGTCGTGGAATTTTGGCAACGGGCAAGCCTCCACTTCACAAAACAACAATATTAATTTTACCACAACCGGCATCAATACTATTTCTTTAACGGTAAAAACAGACAGTGGCTGCAGCAGTTTGCCCATAACAAAAACTATCAACATCTTACCAAAACCCACAGCTGCTTTTACCACTGGTGCCATATGCGAAACCGCAATAACCAATTTTACAGACGCTTCAACCGCAAATAATGGTGATGCTATAAAAAGCTGGTGGTGGAATTTGGGCAATGGCACCATTGCAGCCACTCAAGACACCAGTACCACTTACAATGCTGGTGCAAACGTTACTATACAAATGGTGGTAAGCGACATTAATAATTGCCTATCGGATACTTTAAAAAAAATAATTGAAATCACGAGGAAACCGGTAGCGAATTTTAATACTCCTTCATTTTTGTGTGATAATGCCAACAGCCAGTTTACAGATCTTTCAAGCACAGCAACCGGAACCATCCAAAACTGGGCATGGCAATTTGATAACGGCACTACCAGTACGGTGCAAAATAGCAGTACAATATTTACTGGGGGAAATCATACTGTACAACTTGCAGTAACCAATAATGCTGGCTGTACGAGCCCTACCACTACACAGAGCATATTTGTAAACCCCTTGCCTGCTGTTGGTTTTAGCTTTGCAGCAGCCTGTAAAAATGCAATTATAAATTTTACAGGTATCGATAATTCCGGCGGCACCATCAACCATTGGACATGGGATTTAAGTGACGGCGCAACAGCCAATTCGCAAAATACAACCCACACTTATAATGCAAGCGCCAACTACCCAATAAAACTGTTAGTTACATCTACAGCGGGCTGTATTTCCATAAAAGATAGCAGCATAGTTATTTACGGCACCGAAGTTTTTGCCGGCAATGATACCATTGCAGCACCAAACCAGCCCATACAATTACAGGCAACCGGAGGCTTAACTTATCAGTGGAGCCCATCTTTTGGGTTAAGCAATCCAAATATTTCAAACCCAATAGCTACTAATGATGGCGACCAAACTTATCTTTTAACAGCCTCCACGCCACTTGGATGCCAAACTTATGATACGATTACCATTAAAGTAATTGCAGGGCCTCAACTGTATTTACCCACCGCCTTTTCGCCTAACGGAGATGGGTTGAACGATGTATTTAAAGTGATACCCGTAGGTATTGCC
>JAYVUJ010000249.1:0-2665 GCA_043788035.1 Ferruginibacter sp.
ACCGATTTTTTTATGCCCATTGTTGATGACCCTTATAATTTTGGGCGTATTGCAAGTGCCAATGCTATTAGCGATGTATATGCCATGGGCGGCAAGCCAATACTAGCCATTGCCATACTCGGCTGGCCAATAAACAAACTGCCACCCCATGTAGCACAACGGGTAATTGAAGGCAGCAGAAGCATTTGTATAGAAGCCGGCATTCCCCTTGCGGGCGGGCATAGCATCGATTCGCCGGAACCTATCTTCGGCTTGGCTGTAAACGGTATCGTGCCCTTAATAAACATCAAGCAAAACAATACCGCACAGCAAGGCGATATCCTTTTTCTCACAAAAAAACTTGGTGTTGGTATTTTAACCACCGCAGAAAAAAAAGGGCTGCTTAAAGAAGAGCATAAACAATTGGCTGCCTTGCAAATGATGGAGCTAAATAAAACAGGTGAATTTTTGGGGCAAATAAATAAAGTACACGCCATGACTGATGTTACTGGCTTCGGCTTGCTCGGCCACCTTACAGAAATGGCAGAAGGCAGCGGGTTAAGTGCTGTAATAAATTTTAATAAAATCCCATTTATAACAAACAGCTTAAAATATTATATCGACAATAAATCAATACCCGGCGGCACTGATAGGAACTGGGATAGTTATGGCCATAAAATTTCTTTTGCCCCCGATGTAAATATCGATTACGCAAAAGCTATTTTGGCAGATCCGCAAACAAGTGGCGGCTTACTAATAGCAGTTGCTCCGCAGGCCGCAGGCGAGGTAAAAGAATTGCTGTTATCTTACCAGCTTTATACAGAAACAATTGGTGTTATGGGTGCACAAAAAGATATTGCAGTGCATGTGCAAAACGGGTAAAATAATGTAGCCCTCAGTTTATAAACCTCTACCATCAATTAATTGCGCTTTAAGGGCTGGGACGGAATAAAAACAACTTTTTACTTAACAGCATTGGTATTTCATTTAGACTGCTCCCCGCCCAACCAGAATAAAACAATCAATGGTCCCAATAGTTAACCGCTACTTCATCATCAACAAGCCTTACCAAATGGTATCGCAATTTGTAAGCTCAGAAAAAGTGCGGCTTCTGGGCGAATTAGATTTTATATTTCCTGAAGGCACCCATGCCATAGGCCGGCTGGATAATAATAGCGAAGGGCTGCTGCTATTAACCACCGATAAACGGATAACCAAGCTGCTGTTTGAAAGCGGCACAAAGCACAAGCGCACCTATCTTGTACAAGCTGAAAAAATAATGGGGGCACAAAGCCTGCAGCAATTGCGCAACGGTGTGGCCATATGCATCAACAACAAACCATACACTACCCTGCCTTGCGAAGTTACTGTAGTGCACAAGCCGCCCGGGCTTTTCAGCCACTTGCGGGAGTTTAAAAATTACCTGCCACAAACGTGGCTGCACATTACGCTAACCGAAGGCAAGTTTCACCAAATTAGAAAAATGCTGGCTGGCGTGGGGCACGATTGCAAAAGGCTTATACGCATAGCTATCGAAAATTTAGAGTTGGGTAACCTTCAACCAGGCGAAGTGCAGGAAATGCAGGCAGCTAATTTTTTCAAACTGCTATTGATTGAAAATGAAGCTGAAAACGATACTGGCGGGTGCAAATAAAAATGGAAATACTTTTCTTTATCAGGCCTATGCTCAATGCCTGTGCTTAATTATTTATAGCAACCTACAAAGCTTTACACAAACCCGGCAACCCTTATCTGCCTTATTTTTTAAGGACCCAAAACGGTACCAGGAAAATTAAAAAACTATTGTTTTATGGTACCCACCACCCAAGGAAAAACTTGGTTATAAAGCCGCCAAGGCAATAATATTAAATACAAATTAGTGCGTACGCCCAATGCAGCTATGGCAAAGGGGCCGGTCTATCCACTGCAATCTTTTTTTGCGGGCGGTCCGACAACAAAGGATTTCCGTTGCTATCCCTTACGCCCCGGCATTAAAAGTACTAAATGACTATCCGTTATTTAATGCAAGCTAAATAATTTAGTATATTTGCTATGTAAATTAGTAAAATGGCTATAGATAATTTTTTTTTGAATTTTCTACCAAGAGTGCTTGCAAACTTTACTTTAAAGCACACCGTGAATCTAAAGGCATCTTTTGTAAAAAATGTAAATCTACCAACATTACTGGATTGAAAGTTTGAGTAGATGGCAATGTAAAAGCTGTAGAAAATCCTTGAGTTTAAAATGCGGGACGATCATGGAAAATTCAAATCTACCTTACAAGACCTGGCTTTGGGGGATTTATTTTGCACGCTAACAAAAAAAGGCTTTTCTGCTCTTGAGATACAGCGCTTGTTAGGTCACTGCCGTTACGAATCCATTTGGCTTATGCTGCACAAAATAAGGGTAATGATGGGTGCCAGAGATGAGAAGTATAAGCTCGATAAGTCTATTGAAATGGACGAGGGGTACTTCCCGGCCTATCGAAAAAAAGAAAGCAATGATGGCTTGATATTAGTGCCAGCAAAGGAACTGGACAGAAATGTAACTGCGATAGTTACTGTTTCTACAACACCTTTATCTAGTGCTGACAGCAAAGAAGGACTTCCAAACTCCATTCCACATTTTATTAAAATTAACGTAGTGGAATCTATCACAAAAACTGATATTGCATATGAGGCTGAGC
>JAYVUJ010000250.1:0-2578 GCA_043788035.1 Ferruginibacter sp.
GATTATATGGGTATGCTGGCCACCGTTATAAATGGCATGGCTTTACAGAGCGGGCTTGAAAAAGCTGGCGTGTACACCCGCTTACAAAGCGCCATTAAAATGGAACAGATAGCAGAACCATACATACGCCGCAAGGCAATGAGGCATTTAGAAAAAGGGCGTGTAGTAATATTTGGTGCAGGTACCGGTAACCCCTATTTTACAACTGATACAGCAGGCTCTTTAAGGGCCATAGAGATTAAAGCAGAAGTTATTTTGAAAGGTACAAGGGTGGACGGCATTTATACCGCCGACCCCGAGAAAGACCCTACAGCTACCAAATACGACAATATTACTTTTAATGAGTGCATTAGCAAAAATTTAAAAGTGATGGACATGACGGCCTTTACATTATGCATGGAAAATGAATTGCCTATCATTGTTTTTGATATGAATAAAGAAGGGAATTTGCTGCAGGTTGTTACAGGCGCTAAAGTCGGCACCCTGGTAAAAGGAGTATAATCTTTTATAAAATTGACATACTTAAAAAGCTTCCGGAAAATTTCCGGAAGCTTTTTAAGTAAATACGTCACAGGGGTTTAATCTTTTATTATTATCGATTGGCTTTATAAAGCATCCAGGTGTTGCATAATATTATCCAGCGTTGTTTTTACCGGCGTTATGGGTACAAATTGATCTGTTAGCCCGGTTGCAGGGCTTGCAGTTGTTACTGTTTGTTGCCCAAGGTAGTAATTATTGCCTTGCTTTGATATTATGATAACCGTTGCAGGTTTGCCTACGGGCACATTGCCAGTAATAAATTGCTTTGTTACCGCGGTGCCATACATGCCAACTACAGCACGTACATCGTTAAAAGCTAAAAAAGCAATGGTAGTAGCATTGGTAAAGTAAGCGGGCAAACTGGCTGCCACCATTGTTTTCGGGGCGGTAGTATCATAAAAATAATCACAGTTTAACCAATTTAATTTTTGTGTAAGTATTTTATACCCAGCACTATCCGCAACAACATTACTCGAATCTGCAACATTGGGCATCCAATTAAATTGTTGGCTATTTGTAGTATCGCCATTAAATAGTTTCATGGCAAACGAGGGGTTGTTTTCTGTATAATGAATGCCTATTGCGCCAGATACTATGCTTATCGGATTTCCCCCTTTTGCAAGGGCTATATAAAATGAACCGCCGCTTACCAATACTTTATCATTCGAAATCGTTGGCTTATCCATGCGTATCATGTCTCCTTTCTTCTTTAATAAAATTGTCTGCACATCTATTGTGCCAGTTACCCCTTGCCCCCCCGCACTAAGGCTTGAAGGTAAAATGCTGCATTGCAGCCCAGACGCACATAATATTTTTAAAGGGCTGCTATTGTAGGGTATTGTAAAACTATCTGTAAACAATGGCAATAAAAGTTTTTGTTTTAAATCCATTACAGGTAAGGTATCACTTACAGTGTTGTACCAATTGGTATTCAAAAATTGTTGCCCTGGGTCTGCAACAAAATAGTCCATATTTTTATTGCAGGCGTAAAATAATGGCGTTATTACTATAAAAAGAAATGCCGTATATCCTGTAAGTTTCATTTTTTAAAATTTAGGGCTGCCTAACGAGTATAAACTGTTTTCAATTATAAGATAACAATGGTATACTTTTCGCAACCTGGGGTTATGGTAAATCGAACCGAAGCCCAATCCTTAAGCCCAGCGTATTATATTTTTGTTTTAAGGTAGTATTATCTTTACTTAATGGTGTAATATTATACCGGTAATAAGGCTCGGCCAGCAAATGAAAACGGCCATTCAATTTATAGTAAAAAGACACTTCTGCCATAAAACCTATACCAATGTTGTTCCTAAATTCGTATACGGAATTTGAGCTGCCGGTTGTAATATTTACCGGCTTGCCGGTAGCATCCAATATCTCTCCTTTTTGCCAGCTATAGCAATTAATAATGGCACCGGCATTTACATTGGTGTACAGCTTGCCGTTACCCATTTCGTAACCAACCAGCAATGGCACATCAACGGTGCGGTAATGGTTGTATACGTTTTTATATTGAGTGCCTGTAACAGCATAATTTCCTGTTGTATCGCCAGTAAATGAATTTACTATAAACCTATTTTGGACCACGTTGGCAGCCATGTAAGAAAACTTTTCGTTTATCTGGCTAAAGTTGATACCTGTTTTAAAACTCATCCCGTTATTAAATACTTTGGTGTACCTAAAGCCAGCGCTGTATGAAAATAAAATCCTTGTGGTGGCCTTTCTTTTTTGTAGGTATTCAGAGTTGGCAGTATCGCTAAAGCTACGGAGCGTATAATCCGGACCAGCATAAAATTCAAAGTACCTTCTATCGCCTGCTGTATTCATTTCCATTTCTGGGCTATAAGGCGAGGTTAATGGCGTAATAATTAACTGGGTATTTTTAGCGAATGAGCTAGCTGTTATTTTTTGTACATCAAATAATAATTGAGCTGATAAGTTTTTATCTGCAAGTGTATTTGCTTGTAGTAATTGATTGCTTCCCCAAGTATCTTCACCATTTGAAACGCCAGTATTAGTAATGTGAACGGTATAC
>JAYVUJ010000251.1:0-2336 GCA_043788035.1 Ferruginibacter sp.
ACCCCGGCCACCACCTCTGCCACCACCGCCAGTGCTGGTAACACCCAACAAATCCTGCGATGAAAAATTTTGAAGGTTAATATTATTAAAATTACCCACCAGCGAAAGACGCCTGTTTCCATTAAAAAAACTGATGTTACCACCAGCGGTATAGCGGCCATCTGTTCCGGCGCCGGCATAAATTCTTCCAAACTGGCCATTTTTAATGCCCGATTTGGTTACAATGTTTACTGTTTTTACAGAATTACCATCATCAAAACCGGTAAGCTGCGCCTGGTCGCTAAGCCGGTCAAACACCTGTATTTTATCAATTACATCTGCAGGTAAATTTTTTAAGGCGGCAGCAGCATCATCACCAAAAAAATCTTTACCATCTACGGTTACTTTTCTTACCTGCTCGCCCAATGCCGTTACGGTGCCATCACGGGCAACTGTAATGCCGGGTAATTTTTTTATAATGTCTTCTGCCGTAGCATCGGGGTTAACTTTAAACTGGCTGGCACTAAATTCAGTTGTATCTCCTTTTTGTTTTACAGGTTGCGTTTTACTCAATACTGTTACACCAGCTAAATCAGTAGCAATTTTTGCTATCGAAAAATTCAGGGCTTCTTTATTGCTGGCCTGCAGCGCCACTTTTTGTTCTATTTTTTCGTAACCACTAAAACTTATTTTTACCAGGTATGCTCCCATCTGCAAATCGCTGAACTGAAAATTACCTTTTCCATCTGTTACTAATGCCTTTTTTCGTGTACTGTCTCTTTGAGAAACCAATTGAACTGTTGCGCCTGAGATGGGGCTTTTATCTCCCGTATCCATAACTTTACCTTTAAGCACTATATCCTGGCTGTAACCTACTCCGCTTATAAAAGCAAAAACAAACAACATCCAACTTCTTCTTAAAAAATTTATCTGCATATTACTTTAGACGATGTGGTTTATAAAAACTGTCGCTGCGATAGCATTTTTTTTCCTGCATAATCAGAAGTGTTTTGTAAACTATGGGCACATTTAAGGCTGTAACCGTGTGCGCCATAGGCAATAACCCAATTTGCAAGATTACTATCTATATACCTTCTTTTATCTTTAACAAAAAAAGCGGGTAACATACATTCCTTAATTTGCTTTTTTACAAGTAACTTGCAGCCCTAAAATTTTATCAGTATGGATTATAATAAATTAGCTTCCGTTACCGGAATGAGCGGATTGTTTGAATTGGTGTCTTCTAAATCAGACGGCGCCGTAGTTCGTTCACTGGAAGATAACACCACCAAGTTTATAAGCAGCCGCATTCATAATTTTTCTCATTTAGAAAGTATAGAAGTTTTTACAGTAAAAGATAATGTGAATTTAACGGAAGTATTTTTGGCCATGAAAGGCAGTACCGAAAAATTGCCCGATGCCAACGATGCAAAAGCTGTAAAAGCGTATTTTGAAAATGTATATCCTGATATGGATTTTAGCAGGGTATATGCAAGTGATACTAAAAAAATGGTAAAGTGGTTTGAGGTACTGCAAAAAAATAATGTAGAAATTAAATTAAGCGAAGTAAGCGAAGAGGAGGCTGAGGCAAATGATAAACCACTTGTTGCCGAGAAAAAAACAGCTACATCAAAAACCGTAACACCCAAAGCGGCTGCCCTGAAAAATGCGCCGGCTAAAAAGATAAATTCGCCCAGAAAGATGGCGTAAATTGGCCACTGATTACACAGAATTATACGAATTAAAAAAATACAAAATCCTGTTATGGCTTTAAACTGTAGCAGGATTTTTAAGGTTTTACAAGCTTCTATTCACCCCTCACAATTGACTTTTTTACCATGTACACCGCAGATATAAAAAAACTTACCCGTTATTTTGTTCCTGAAAATTTTGCAGTTACCGATTGGAGCAGCCTGGAACCTTTTTTTAAAAATTTACTGGAAAGAAATATCGACACTAAACAAAGCCTGGAGCAGTGGCTTAAAGACCAGAGCGAACTGGAAGCCGTGGTAAATGAAGATGCCTGCTGGCGCCAGATACGTATGACCTGTGATACAGAAAATAAAAGTTTGGAAGAGGCTTTTAATTTTTTCTTCCTAGAAATTCAACCCAAAATTCAGCCTTATGCCGATGCGCTTAATAAAAAATTAGTAGCCCATTCTTTAACCAGTGAGCTGGATGCTGTTAAATATTTTACTTATCTGCGTAGTGTAAAAAAAAGCATTGAATTATTTAGGGAAGAAAATATTCCGCTGCAGGCAGAGCTGGCAGTATTACAACAGCAGTTTGGCGTTATTACCGGCAAAATGATGGTAACAGTGGATGGTAAAGAATACACTTTACAACAGGCGGCAAAA